>JALNXG010000013.1 GCA_023230485.1 Melioribacteraceae bacterium | reverse complement strand
GGCTTGGTGGTGGAGTATATCAAATAAGGTGATCACCCGGTGATATGAGATAGTTATATAAATTTTTGTTTTAAGAAAAAGACCCTTCTCGGAAATACCGGGAAGGGTTTTTTCGTTTATAGCACTTAATTTTAATTATTAATGAGGTTTTATGGATTTTACAAGTTTTGGAAAATTCGCTAAAGAACATAATATGATTCCGGTATATGAAATTATAACTGCCGATCTACTTACTCCGGTAGCAGCTTATCTTAAGTTCAGAGAAAAAAGAAAAAATAGCTTTCTTCTGGAATCTGTTGAGGGGATTGGTCGATTAGCCCGCTTTTCATTTATCGGAGGAAGTCCAAAAAAACTTATTTATAATTATGGCAATCAACTTTTTATAGATGAAGCCGGGGAAACTAAACTCGTACAAAAAGATATTCTCGAATATTTATCAGAATCAATCAAGGGAATAAGCTATCCGCAGATTGAAGGACTGCCTGATTTTTCCGGCGGAATAGTAGGATATTTCGGATATGAAAATGTATCACAAATTGAAAACAGCATTGGATTTGAGGGACGCGATAAACTCGAAATCCCTGATTCTATCTTCGGTTTCTATGATCTACTTATAGCATTCGATCACTTTAAGCATCAGATAATTCTTATAAAAAATGTGCGTTTAGAAAATGGTTTTGAATTAGAAGAATTATATAAATCGGCAAAAGATGAATTAGCAAGACTCAGAGATGAATTAAAAAACACATATATAAATGATCGATTTTTTGAATTAAGCAATTCAAGTACCCAAATAAAAGATAAAGAAAAATTTTATGATGATGTAAATAGATGCAAAAAACATATCACTGAAGGAGATGTATTTCAGATAGTATTATCAAGACGATTTGAAGGTGAGTTCAGAGGTGATTTATTAAATGTTTATCGCGCACTTAGAATAATAAACCCTTCACCATATATGTACTTTTTTGAATTTGCTAATAATATAAAAATAGCAGGCACCTCACCCGAAGATTTACTAAAAGTAAAAAATAATAAAGCAACAATACTACCGATAGCCGGAACAAGAAAAAGAGGAAAAACAGAGACAGAAGACAATGAATTAGAAATAGACCTTATGAATGATCCAAAAGAGATTGCGGAGCATACAATGTTAGTTGATTTAGCTCGTAATGATCTTGGAAGAGTTTGTGAGTTTGGAACGGTTAAAGTAATCGAGGATAAATCGATAACAAAATTTTCGCACGTAATGCATATCGTTTCTAAAGTGGAAGGAACGCTTAAAGAAGATAAAAATTGTATCGATGCATTAAGAGCAAGTTTTCCGGCGGGCACAGTTACAGGTGCTCCGAAAATAAAGGCGATTCAGCTTATTGATGAAATTGAAGACTTAAAAAGAAATGTATATGCGGGCGCAGCGGGGTATATCGATTTCCGTGGCAATCTTGATATGTGTATTGCTATTCGGACCTTATTTGCTAAAGAGAATAAATTGTATTGGCAGGCAGGTGCAGGTATTGTCGCAGATAGCAAACCGGAATTAGAATATAAAGAGATTCATAATAAAGCGGCAGTAATTTTAAATGCACTGAAACATGCAGAGGTAATTGATGAAAATATTAGTAATTGATAATTACGATTCTTTTACTTTCAACTTAGTTCATCTGCTTGGTGAATTTGAGAATAATATCATTGTAAAGCGAAATGATAAAGTAACGATTAAAGAGATAGAAGGATTAAACCCCGATAAGATTGTAATATCACCTGGACCGGGCAGACCAGAGGATTCTCATATTACATTGAATGTAATAAAAGAATTAGGAAATAATATTCCTATTCTTGGTGTCTGTCTCGGTCATCAAGCAATCGGATATTGTTTCGGTGCTAAAATCGTTCATGCGCCTTCGCTTGTGCATGGTAAATCTTCCGAAATTCTTCATGATGGAAAAGGACTATATAAAAATATTCCACAGAAATTTATAGCGGGAAGATATCATTCGCTCATAATAGAAAGAAGTACACTGCCAGAAGAGCTAATAATAACAGCCGATACAGATGAAGGAATAATAATGGGTGTAAGGCATAAATCCTTTTCGATCGAAGGAATTCAATTTCATCCCGAATCAATTTTAACTCCGGAAGGAAAAAACTTAATTAAAAATTGGGTGTCATTATGATCAAACATTTTTTAGAAAAAATTTCAAATAAAGAAAGTCTCTCACTTCAAGAATCCTTCGATGTAATGAATATGATAATGCAGGGGCAAGTAAATAATTCACAGATAGCGGGACTATTAGTCGGATTAAAAGCAAAAGGTGAAGCAGCTGAAGAGGTTGCAGGATTCTCACTTGCAATGAGGCGGAACTGTATAAAAATTAACTCAGATATTAGTAACACGATTGATTTATGCGGCACAGGGGGTGATTATGCAGGTACATTTAATATCTCTACCGCCGCATCATTTGTAGCAGCAGGAGCGGGGATTAAAGTAGCGAAGCATGGCAACCGTGCAATATCTAGCAATTCAGGAAGTGCTGATGTGCTAAAAGAGCTCGGTATAAATATTAATCTTACGAGTGAGCAATCAGAGAAAGCATTGAATGAAGTAGGAATAGCATTTTTATTTGCACCACTATATCACCCAGCAATGAAATACGTTGCACCGGTAAGAGGTGAGCTTGGAATAAAAACTATATTCAATATTTTGGGACCATTAACTAATCCCGCCGGAACGAAGAAACAATTAATCGGAACGTTTAATTACAAAACAGCTCGCTTAATGTCGCAGGCGGCGAAATTTCTTGATATGGAAAAAGTCTGTTTTGTTTGTACGGCAGATCGCTTCGATGAGGTTTCACTTAATGATATTACATACGTAAATGAATATAAAAAAGATAAAAATGTATATCACTATTCAATTAATAATGAAACTTTTTCTTATCCTGTACTCGATACGGTTGAGATTAAAGGAGGAAGTCCAAAAGTAAATGCCGAGATAATCTATAATCTATTAACTAAGAAAGAACGAGGTAGTGTGTTTAATGTAGTAGCAGTTAATGCGGCGATGGGATTATATGCTGGAGGTTATGCTGATAATATTAAAGAATGCTTATTGGCTGCGGAAGAATCAATAGTTTCAAATAAAGCTTATGAATCATTATTGCGATTGAAAGAATTTAGCGAGAAAGCATAATGAATAAACTTCAAAAAATTATAGAGATCAAAAAAGAAGAAGTAAAAAAACTTAGGAGCGAATTTAGCATTAGCCGATTCAGTGATTTAGAATTTTTCGATAAGAAGTGTATTGATTTTCGCTCGGCATTAGTTCGCAATAATCGGCTTGGATTAATAGCTGAAATTAAAAAAGCAAGTCCATCAAAAGGAGTAATAAGAAGCGATTTTAATCATATTAAAATTGCAGAAGAATATTTCAAAGGCGGAGCTGATGCTATCTCAATCCTAACAGATAAAAAATTTTTCCAAGGAAGCATTTCTTATTTAAGTGATATAGCAAAATTTAAAGAAGCTCCTCTTTTGAGAAAAGACTTTATTATAGATGAGTATCAGGTTTATGAAGCCAAAGCAAATGGTGCAGATGCAATTTTATTAATTTCCGAAACCTTATCGGCAATCCAGATTAATGAATTAACGCATGCGGCAATAGAATTAGGGTTAGCCGTGTTGCTCGAAGTACATTCCAAAGTACAACTTGTAAAGATCGATTTTAAATTGAATAGAATAATCGGTATTAATAATCGCAATCTTGAAGATTTTACCACTGACTTAAAAACTACGGAACTAGTAATTAAATCTATTCCAAATGATATTGTGATAGTTTCGGAAAGTGGAATTAAGAAAAAGGATGATCTCCAATTCGTAAGAGATTCGGGTGCTTCGGCGGCATTAGTTGGTGAGCACTTTATGACAAAAGAAAATTTATACGAAAGTTTATCTGAATTTAAAGAGTGGATTAACGACATTGGTTAATCAAATTCTTATTTAATGAAGGGAACAATGAAAGTAAAAGTCTGCGGTATAACTAATATTGAAGATGCACTTTATTGCATTGAAAGTGGTGCTGATGCACTTGGATTTATGCTTTACAAATCGAGTAAAAGATATGTTGATATTTTTGCAGCGAGAGAAATTATAATTCAATTACCACCATTTACAATGCTAGTAGGAGTGTTTGTAAATGAAAAACCGAAGATAATTAACTATATCGCAGAAGAATTAGGACTTAATGCTGTTCAACTGCATGGTGAAGAAACTCCCCAAGTAACAGATGAAATAAATTTTCCGATAATTAAGGCGTTTCGCACGAACAAGAATTTTGATTTTTCGGAAGTGGAGAGATTTCAGGGAATCACTCCGATGTTTGATTCGGATTCTCTAAAAAGTAATTTCGGCGGTACAGGTAAAACTTTTGATTGGAGTATTATTCCCGAAGAGTATAGAAGGCGCTCAATAATTGCAGGTGGAATCGGGATCAACAACATCGAAGAATTAATAAATGAAATAAACCCTGCTGCTATTGACCTTTCTTCATCTTTAGAAGCAAAACCGGGAATAAAAGATCATACTAAAGTAAAAGCATTTTTTGAAAAATTAGCAGAATTAAAAAACAAATAAACTATTTATTGAACAAAGAAAAAAATATTATGGCGATTATTACAGAGTATAATTATCCTGATACTAAAGGGAAATATGGTGAATATGGGGGACAGTTTGTTCCCGAAACATTAATTCATTCACTTAATGAATTAGATAAGGCATATAGCGAGGCGAAGAGTGACCCTGATTTTATTCGGGAATTAAATGCTCTTCAAAAAGATTACAATGGAAGAGAAACACCTTTGACTTGCGCTGAGAGATTAACGGAGTATTATGGCAAAGGCAAAATATACTTAAAGAGAGAAGATCTCTGCCATACAGGTGCGCATAAATTGAATAATGCACTTGGACAGATTTTATTAGCAAGAAGGCTTGGTAAAAAAAGAATTATTGCAGAGACAGGTGCTGGTCAGCATGGTGTGGCAACAGCAACTGTATGCGCTAAATTCGGTTTGAAGTGTGTCGTGTATATGGGAGAAGTTGATACAGAACGTCAACAGTTGAATGTCTTCCGAATGAAGATGCTCGGCGCAGAAGTAGTACCCGTTACATCAGGAAGCAAAACTCTTAAAGATGCAACTAACGAAGCAATACGTGATTGGGTAGCAAACGTTAATGATACTCATTATATAATTGGATCGGTAGTTGGACCTCATCCATATCCAATGATTGTAAGAGACTTTCAATCGATTATTGGAATAGAAACGAAAGCACAAATATTAGCTAAAGAAAATAAAATGCCCAATTATATTATTGCCTGCGTAGGTGGCGGATCGAATGCCATCGGAATATTCTATCCATTTATTAATGAATCCACAAAACTTATTGGAGTTGAAGCAGCAGGGTATGGAATAGAATCAGGTAAGCATGGAGCTACTTTAACAGTGGGCGAGCCGGGTGTTTTTCATGGAATGAAAACTTATCTTCTTCAGGATAGCGATGGGCAAGTAATGGAAGCTCATTCAATTTCAGCGGGACTTGATTATCCGGGAGTAGGACCGGAGCATAGTGGACTTAAAGATCTCAACTTAGCCGAGTATTATTCAATCACTGATGATGAAGCTTTGGAGGCTGTAAAATTGCTTTCACAAATGGAAGGAATTTTGCCGGCATTGGAAACAGCTCATGCAATAGCTCATCTTGAATACTTGATGCCCGAAACTAAGAAGAGTGATCTGATAGTAGTAAATATTAGCGGAAGAGGCGATAAGGACTTAAATACCATTATAGAAAAATTAGGGAGTGCGTTTATATGAAAATCTCAGAGTATATCGATTCTGTAAATAAAACTCGTAAAGTCCTTTCAATTTTTTTAACGGCAGGTTATCCAAACAAAGATAAGTTCGTTGATACGGCTCTCTCCGTTTTAGATGCGGGTGCTGATATGATCGAAATCGGAATTCCATTTTCTGACCCATTGGCAGATGGACCTGTCATTCAAAAATCATCTTACTCGGCTTTAATGAATGGCGTTACGATGAAAGATGTTTTTTCCTATACAGAAGCCATACTAAAAAAAACAAATAAGCCGATTGTTCTAATGGGTTATGCTAATCCAATAATGAAATATGAGAAAAATAATTTTGCTCAGGATTCAATTAATTGCGGAGCAAAAGGATTGATAGTCCCTGATGTGCCGATTAATGAATATGATGATTTTTATAACGAAACTTATAATGATTTAGAAATTGTTTTACTTACTACACCTACTTCCGATGAAGAACGCATAAAAGCGATTGATAAAAAAAGCCGTGGATTTGTTTATTGCGTTAGCATCACAGGAACAACAGGCGTAATGAATAATTTCGATGAATCAGTTTATAAGAATATAGAAAGAACGTATAAGACACTTAATAATAACAAAATGCTCATCGGTTTCGGAATATCAAAGCCAGAAGATGTAACACGATTTTCTGATTATTGCGATGGTGTGATTATCGGTAGTGCAGTTATTAAGTCATTATCTAAAGACGATGAAAAACATACTGCTACATTGAAGTTAATTAAGGACATAAGCCAAAGTTGTAATATATAAATTTTCAATAATCGTCATCTCCATCAAAATTATTTTTTGCTTCCCAATCTATACCATCGCAGGGTATATAATTGCGTGTGGGATGCTTATCAAGTTTTAGGCAAAGAACGGCAGACTCATTAAAATGTTTGCATGATGAACAGAGCGTATCTGTGATAACTTCGGTATTAACCTCCATGAACTGTCGATACTGGATATAGGCGGGATGAATGATTACGCCATAGACAGCTAAAGCTAAAAAGGTCCACCAATATTTATACTCCAAATAACCGGATATAATCCAGAGAGCCGGAATTAAGATTGCCGTCCTGATGATGCCCCAAAAAATAATGTGTCCCATATCGCTCCTAAATTGATTTTACCCTTGTATTAGTTTAATTTTGAATATAATATGAATGAACATGGATAAAATGTTGGAAAACTCACCTAAACAGGAAAATACCCCGAAAACGGGGAATAAGCGTTACTATTATAGAAAAAAATACTATCAGAAAAATAGAAATAGAGAAGATAGACCATCACAAAATATAATAAAAGTTAATTGTAAAAAAGTATCTATACTTATTCCTCTCTTAAATGAAGAAGAATCTCTTAAACCTTTGTATGCAGAAATAGTAAAAGTAATAAAAACTATCAACTGCGATTATGAAATAATCTTTGTTGATGATGGAAGTACTGATAAGTCGCTTGAAATAATTAAAGATATTGCTAAGACAGATAATAAAGTGAAGTATATCAGCTTCAAAAAGAATTATGGAAAATCGGCTGCACTTCATTTCGGATTTAAGTATGTAACGGGAGATTCAGTAATAACGATGGATGCCGATTTACAGGACGATCCCGAAGAGATACCGAATTTACTACTTAAACTCGATGAAGGTTTTGATATGGTTTCGGGCTGGAAGAAACTTCGCTTCGATCCATTCATTAAAAAATATTCATCTCGCTTTTTTAATTATGTAACCGGTGTAATGAGTGGAATTAAAATTCATGATTTTAATTGTGGACTAAAAGCATATAGAAAACCGGTTATAGAGAACATAAATGTCTATGGCGAGCTTCATCGTTATATTCCGGTGCTTGCTGATTGGAAGGGATTCTTGGTAACGGAGATTGTAGTTAAGCATCATCCGCGCCGATATGGAAAAACAAAGTTTGGAATCTCTCGTTTCTTTAAAGGATTCGTCGATTTAATCACAGTTCTCTTTACAACTCGTTACATACGCCGTCCGATGCATTTATTCGGATTTCTTGGATTCTTTACTTCTTTGCTCGGTTTTGTAATTAGCGGATATTTAACTTATGAAAAAGTATTTTTCGATAAACCGTTAAGCAATCGTCCTTTACTCTTTCTCGGTATGCTCTTGATTATTGTTGGTGTACAATTTTTTGCCGTTGGATTATTAGGAGAAATTATGGTGCATAATTTCCGAAACGACGAAGAGTTTGTAATTAAAGATAAAAAGTAGCAACATAAATGAAGATAACGATTATATCTCCCGCATATCCATATAGGGGAGGCATTGCTGATTTTTCAGGATTACTTTATAAACATCTAAACGAATTTCACGATGTTAATGTAATTACATTTAGCAGGTTATATCCTTCATTATTATTCCCGGGTAAAACTCAATTCACGAATGACCCCAACGAGAATAATGTCATATCTGATAAAATAATAGATTCTATTAATCCGGTTAGTTGGTTGAGAGTCGGAAAAAAAATTAAGGAAAAACAACCAGATATAATAATCATTGCATATTGGATGCCTTTCTTCGCTCTGGCTTATGGTAAAATTGCAAAATTAATAAAGCAAAATAAAAAGACTAAAATAGTTTTGCTTTGTCATAATGTCCTACCACACGAAAAAAAATTTTACGATAAATCTGTAACAAAATATCTATTTAACAAAGCTGATTATTTTGTTCTTCTTTCTAAGTATAGTGAAAGCGAACTTTTTAAATTAATGCCCAAAGCAAAATATAAAGTGCTGTTTCATCCTTTATATTCAGTATTCGGAAACGGAATAGAGAAAAATGATGCGCAAACGAGACTTGGAATCTCCTTCCATGATAGAACTATCCTATTCTTCGGTATTATTCGTGATTACAAGGGCTTAGATATTCTCATTGAAGCATTAGCAAAAACAAAAGATATACGATTAATTATAGCAGGGGAATTTTATTCCAATAGAGAAAAATATATTGATTTAATAGAAAAGTTCAATTTGAAAGAAAGAATAATTTTAATGGATCGCTTTATTCCATCAGAAGAAATAAAGTATATTTTCTCTGCCGTAGATGCAGTAATATTACCATACCGAGAAGCCACACAAAGCGGTATATTGCAAATTGCATTTAATTTTCATAAGCCGGTAATTGCATCTAATTGCGGCGGACTTGCGGAATTGATTTTAGACGGGGAAACGGGAATAATCGTAAAAGAAAATACACCCGAAAAATTAGCAGAAGCGATAAATGATTTCTTCGAAAATAATTATGAAGAGAAGTTCGCTGAAAATATTAGAAGAGAAAATGAAAAATATAGCTGGGGCAATTTCGTCTCCGGTTTAATAAAATTTGTTAGTTAAGAATTAAGAGGATAAAATGGCAAAAAAGAATGTTGGAAAAAAAATCGAAGAGCCCTCATTTTCAATAGAAAAATATATCCCATCTAAGTATCATAATCTATTTGCGGCGGGTTTAATCATAATAATCTTTTTAGCTTATTTCTCTCCATTATACTTTGGAGGTAAAACTTATCAATCGACTGATATTGTGACAATTAAAAGCATGAAAACTTTTGTCGAAAAAGATCGAGCAGGTTTTTCTCTTTGGAATCCATATTTGTTTTATGGAATGCCTGCTTATGCAACGGGTACAGAATTTAGATGGTGGGATTTTATCGGCGGAATTTATTCTTACGGTAAATATTTATTCGGTCAGCTCTTTAGTGTCGATTATGCTGCAAACACTTTGAACCTTATTCTCATTGCACTTACATCATTCTTTTTTATGCGGTCTGTGGGAGGTGGGCTTTTTACAAGCTTATTTGTAGGACTTTCCACGGCTTTTAGTACGGGTATTTTACTTTTTATAATGATTGGGCATATTACAAAAATGATCTCTCTTGCGGCGTTCCCCATTATATTAATGATGCTCTTACGGTTCAATAAAAAAATTAAGCTGCTTGATTTTGTAATAATGGCGGCGTTTATGCACTTTGTCGTTCTCGGTGCTCACGTACAGATTATCTATTATATCTTCTTAACAGTAGGTGTTTATTACATATTTTATTTTGTTCATTATTTAATTAAAAAAGAGAATGAACAGATAAAGCAATTACTAAAATCAGCAGGTGCATTTGCGGCAGCTGTTGTAATAGCAATGTCACTATCAGCCGATAGCTATGCATCCCTTTGGGAATATAATCCATATTCTACACGTACAGCCAAAAGTGTATTAGAGCAATCGGGCGGCAAAGTTCAGAGCGATTCTGAATTTTATGAGTATGCCACAAACTGGTCATTCTCGCCTCAGGAGATTATGACTTTTGTCGTTCCATCTTACTATGGATTTGGTAATGTAATGTATCAGGGACAAATTACTAATAATCAGGAAGTAAAAGTAAATACATATTTCGGACAGATGCCCTTCGTGGATGTTGCGATGTATATGGGAATAGTAGTTTTCATTCTTGCTTTGCTTGGAATTATACTTAATTGGAAAAATCCATTCATTCGTTTTCTCGCATTAATAAATGTCTTGTATCTCATAGCTTCATTCGGAAGAAATTTTTCATTCTTGTTTGATTTTATGTTTCATTACTTACCGTTCTTCGATAAGTTCCGAGTGCCTTCAATGATACTTACGATGATGCAGATGACATTCCCGATACTTGCCGGATTTGCCATTATGAAAATTATTGAACTCAAAAATTCCGGCGACCGCAAGATTGAAAAAATTATTAAAAATGGCCTTTTCTTTTTCGCAGGACTATTTGTGGCTTCACTGCTTCTTAGTTCACCAATACAAACTTGGTTTATCGGACATATTGAAGCCGCAGGTGAAAAAGGTACTCGCTATGCACAGATATATGATTTTATGGCTTCAATGTTTACAACCGATTTAATAATTAATATGCTGCTTGCGACATTGACTTTCGGGGCTGTTTATTTATTCGTTTTGAAAAAGATTTCACGTGAACTTTTTGTTATCGGATTAATTCTTTTTACAATGTTCGATTTATTCAGAGTAGGTTCACGCGGCGCACATTATGATGATAACGAAAGCTTTAAGAGTACATTTATAATGCCTGATTATATTAGCGTAATAAAAGAGCAGAAAGATGCTTCCCCTTATAGAATTGTGAATTTTAAGCAAGGGGCACTCGGTTCGGTTCAGGCAAATTCTAATTTTAATGTTTATTTCCTTGAACAAGATATGAGCGGTTACTCGGCAGTTAAACCGCGTTCGTATCAAGACATTATGGATGTAGTGGGACCGGTTAATCCAACTCTATGGCGAATGACAAACGTGAAATATCTTGCATTCGATCAAGAAGTACCATTTGAAGGATTTACAAAAATTTATTCTGCCGATAAATCTTTCGTTTATAGAAATGATAATGTACTTCCGAGAGCATTCTTTATTGATTCAGTTGCTACTGCTGAACCGGTTGAAATCTTGAATGCAATAAAAGAAAATAAATTTGACCCAATACATTTGGCATTTATTTCAGGTGAAAAACTAAAAGTTGATAAGCCCGATTCTTCTGCTTTTGTAAAAATTATTGAGTATGATGAATCAGTAATAAAATTAGATGTAAAAGCAAGTGGCGATAATTTCTTATTCCTTAGTGATACATTTTATCCAAAGGGGTGGAAAGCGTTAATTGATGGTAACGAAACAAAAATTTACAGAACTAATCATGGTTTTCGCGGCATTGTAGTTCCGACAGGCGAACATAAGGTCGAGTTCGTTTATAATCCCGGAAGTTTCGTTTATGGAAGATATGCTTCATTTGGTTTGAATATTTTGTTAATCGGACTATTCATTTTCGCATTAGTAAAAGAGAAAAAGAAAACAGCGGAAAACAATGCGTAATGAAATAGCTAAATTCCTAAAGCATTCTGCTATATATAGTGTGGGTAATGCTGCATATAAAGCGATCGGAGTAATCACTCTCCCTTTATATACTATGTATATCCCGCTTTCTCAATTTGGTGTGCTTGGGTTAATTGAAGTTACTTTATTAATACTTACTGAAGTGCTTTCGCTTGGACAGTCAAATTCCATAATTATTTTTAATAAAGATAAAACCGGCAAGGTAAATAAGTCCGCATTCTTTACAATATTCTGTTCGGTCTTAGCCGCCAATCTACTGTTTCTATTTGTTGGATCTGCAATGGGGAAATCGTTGGTACATTTTCTTGATCTCGGCAAAATGATATCAGATAATTATCTCATTCTTGTTTTTATAATATTTCTTAGAGTTTTTAATTCAATCTTCTTATATAAACTGAGAGCTGATGAAAAATCGCTCACCTATACATTAATAACATTATTTAAGATTGCAATTACTCTGGGTCTAGTTGTATATTTTGTTGGCTTCCAAAAGATGGAAGTAATCGGAGTGCTTTATTCTTACTTTATTAGCGAAGCGGTTATCTTATTAATTCTTTTGCCGATGATGATTAAGCTGATGCAAATCAAGCTTGATAATAGTATTCTAAATGAATCATTGAAATTCGGATTGCCCTTAATATTCAGTGCTATTGGTATTACATTATTAAACATAAGCGATCGTTATATATTAAATATATATACGACTAAAGAGACGGTGGGATTATACGATCTCGGTTACAGAATTGCGGGAATCTTAAATATGTTTTTAATAATGCCTTTTAGTCTCACGCTGCTGCCGATTGCCGCTGATAAATTCGGTAAATCTGGTGATAAAAGATATTATTCTAAATTAATGACTTACCTTGTTTTTATTATTACATGGGTCGGATTAGCCCTATCCTTATTTAGCGAAGAAGTAATAAAAATATTTTCTTTGAATATAGATTACTATCCAGCCGCAGGAATAATTCCGTTGGTGGTTCTCGGATATATTTTTAGTGCGACACGTAATATGGCCTCGCTTAGTCTATTTCTAAAAAAAAAATCAATGATCATAGCACTAATTACAATAGCTTCTGCGGCAGTTAATATTGGATTAAATTTTTGGTTAATACCTGAATATGGTATGTATGCAGCGGCTTTGAATACAGTAATAGCATTTTTGGCATTTCATTTCATCACGCTTTATTTTGCCAATAAAGAATATCCTATTCCCTATGAAAATCGAAAATATATGCTAGCTATTATTACGGGGGTTATCTTTTATATAATCTCATTATTAATTTTCGATTCAGGAATAATTAAATATTTCGGAAGTATTGCTCTCCTTTTTATATATCCGATTGCATTATATTTACTTGGATTTTATGAAGCGGTAGAAATAAAAACTTTAAAAGATTTTTACAAAAAATTGAAAAACCCTAAAGAGGCATTTAGTTCAATAAAAGAGCTATTAAAATAGATGGCACCATATATCTCCATAATAATCTGTACATATAACCGAGTAAAATATATCGGTGAATGTCTTTCTTCATTAGTGCATCAAACGCTATCGAAGGATTTATACGAGATTGTTATCGTAAATAATAATTCGACTGATAACACCGCCGAGATATGCGAAAGTTTCATAGAAAATTATAAAGAACATAACGTTACCTATGTAATTGAAAGGAAGCAAGGGTTATCCTTTGCACGTAATAGAGGTATAAAAGAAGCTAAAGGAAATATAGTGATATTTATTGATGACGATGGCGAAGCGAAAAATGATTATTTGGAGAAAGTATATTTTTATTTTGTTACAGATGAAGAGTTAGTTTCTGCGGGTGGAAAAGTACTTCCTAAATATGAAGCCGGAATTGAACCTAAATGGATGTCTAAATATCTTTGGGGACTTGTAACAAAAATTGATTATGGAAATAAAATCAAACAATTTCCACAAGGTCGTTACCCGGTCGGATGTAATATGATTTTCCTTAAATCTGTTTTTGATGAAATCGGTATGTTTGATACAGAACTTGGCAGAAAGGGAAGAGTGGGATTAGCTAGTGAAGAAAAAGAGATATTCTTAAAACTTTCTGCACTCGGCAAAAAGATTCTTTATATTCCCGAAGCAGTTGTAAAGCATAATATTGATAAAGAACGTACGACAAAAGAATATGTAATAAAGCTAAGTCTCGGTATTGGAAAGAGCGAACGAGTAAGAACAATGAAGAAAGGAATTTTTTCGTTAATCAGTAAATTTATTGAATTCAAAATCAAGTTCTTGGGCTCATTAATATTGGCGTTGCGCGAATTATTTAAAGGAGAGAAAGAAAAAGGTTATTATTTAGTTCTCTTCCGATTTTATGTACTGAAAGGATTCTTCACAAAAATATAATGGATAAAGCCGCTCAAATATTTCAGAACTTTTTAGATTCAATTCTTACTCTTATAAGGGTGTTGATATTATCTAAATTTGATATTACACTCCCTGAAGAGAAAGAGAGTATTGTCATATTAGGCAATGGACCTTCATTAAAAAATACATTAAGCGAAAATCTCGATTTTATTACCTCTTCGGATAAGAAAAGAATGGCAGTAAATATGTTTTGCAATTCTGATTCTTATACCACCATCAAGCCCGAATATTATATCTTAAATGCGCCTGAGTTTTTTAGAAATGTAGTAACTGAGATGTGGGAAGAAATGCGTTGGAGAGTATTCCAAAACCTAAAAGAAAAAACAAATTGGGAAATGACTTTGTTAGTCCCTGCTGTTGCTGCAAAATCTGAAAATTTTAAAAAATTTTCAAATGAACAGACAAAAATAAAAATCGTTTATTATAATACCACACCTGCAGAAGGGTTTACATCATTGATACAATTATTGTTTAAGAGTAATCTCGGTATGCCTCGTCCGCATAATGTATTAGTGCCTTCGATTTTTCTTTCGCTCAATATGGGATTCAAAGAAATATTTTTAGTAGGTGCTGACCACTCGTGGCATGAAGATATTAAAGTAGATGAAACAAATAAGACAACCGTTAATCATGAACATTTTTATGACGCCGGTAAAGTTACAATGCCGATGTATAAACTTGACGGTGAAGAATACAGGATACACGATATATTCCGTAAATTGCATTTAGCATTCAAAGGATATTTTATTATAAAAGATTATGCAGAAGAATTGAATGCAAAAATATTTAATGCAAGCGTCAGAAGTTATATAGATGCTTTTCCAAAAACTAAAATTAAGTAAGAGAATATGAATAATAAGACACTATTAATTACAGGCGGAACTGGTTCATTCGGCAAAAAATTTATATCTACTGTTCTAAAAAAACATACACCTAAGAAAATAATTATTTATAGCCGTGATGAACTAAAGCAATTCGAGATGCAGAATAATTCGGAGTACAGTAAACCGGATGTATTAATGCGTTATTTTATAGGGGACGTTCGCGATAAAGAACGACTAATTAGAGCAATGGAAGGTGTTGATATCGTTGTTCATGCGGCGGCATTAAAGCAAGTGCCCGCTGCGGAATACAATCCATTCGAAGCAGTTAAAACAAATATCATGGGTGGACAGAATGTTATAGATGCTTGTTTTGAATCGGGTATAAAAAAAGTAATTGCTCTTTCTACTGATAAAGCCGCTGCTCCGATTAATTTATATGGAGCTACAAAACTCACATCGGATAAATTATTTATTGCCGCTAATAATTATCGCGGCACTAAGGATATTAAATTTTCTGTTGTACGTTACGGAAATGTAATGGGTAGTCGTGGCTCGGTGATTCCATTTTTCCAAATGAAAAGGAAAGAAGGTGTACTTCCAATTACGGACGATAGGATGACCCGCTTCAATATTACCTTGCAAGAGGGGGTTGATTTTGTTCTTAATTGTTTTGATGTAATGTGGGGTGGTGAATTATTTGTACCGAAAATTCCATCATATAATATTGTTGATGTAGCAAAGGCAGTAGCTCCTGAATGCCGTCTTGAGATAGTTGGTATTCGTCCAGGTGAAAAAGTACATGAAGAGATGATTACAGAAGCTGACGCAATGAATACAATCGAATTTGATAACTACTATGTAATACTTCCTTCTGCTCAACTTGGATTAGCAGAGAACCTCAAACTTTGGGATACCGAAAAATTTAGAAAAGAAAGTAGCGGTAAAGAAGGAAAAATCTGTGATACAGGATTTAAATATAATTCGGGAACGAATAAAGATTTCTTAACTGTTGATGATATTAAAAAATTGATAGATGAACATGTTGAATAAAATTTATTCATACGGCAGACAAACGATTGAAGAAGATGATATAAAAGCTGTTATCGATGTACTTCGTTCAGATTGGCTCACACAAGGACCGAAAGTAGAAGAGTTTGAAGAATTATTAAATAGAACGTTTGGTTCAGATAATTGTATCGCTGTATCGAATGGAACTGCCGGACTACATTTAATCGGTATGGCACTCGGTTGGGGAAAAGATGATCTCGTAATTACTTCACCAATCACATTTCTTGCAAGTGCTAATTGTGCAATATATTGTGGAGCTTCAGTCGATTTCGTTGATATTGATGAAGTTAGTTACACAATTGACGTAATTAAATTAGAAGACAAATTAAAATATTATAAAGAATTAAGTATAAAAGTAACGGCTGTTGTAGCTGTTGATTATGCTGGACATCCGTGCGATTGGGAAAAACTAAAATCACTTTCTAACGAATATGGTTTTCAATTAATAAATGATTTTTGCCATGCGCTTGGTGCCGAATATAATGATGATCTTAAATATGCTATTCAATATTCTGATGCTGTTAATCTAAGTTTTCATCCTGTTAAGCATATCACAACAGGTGAAGGAGGGGCAGTATTAACTAATGATAACGAACTCGCGGCTCGGATAAGAACATTTCGCACGCACGGAATTACAAAAGATGAAGCGTTATTAGAAAAGAATGATGGACCATGGTATTACGAGATGCCATTACCCGGATTTAATTATCGTCTTACAGATATGCAATCAGCCCTCGGTATAAGTCAATTAAGAAAATTAAATCGATTCATCAAGCGCAGAAGAGAAGTAGCGCAATACTATGATAAAATATTTGGGACTGACGAAAGATTTATCACACCGAAAGTTTCAGAAAACGTAAAACACGCATATCACTTATATGCACTTAGAATAAATTTTGATATGGTAAAGAAAAATAAAGAAGAGATATTTTTAGAATTAAGAGAGAAAAATATTTATTGTCAGGTGCATTATATACCGCTTCATTTACAGCCATATTATAGGGAAAGATTTGGATATATCGAGGGAGATTTCCCAATAGCTGAAAAATTTTATAAGCAAGAAATATCGATTCCCATTTACCCGGCACTTAATGATGATGATCTTAAATATATATCTGAACAAATTTTAGAAATAATAAAATGATAAAAGTAGCTATTATAACAGAAGGATTTAAGAAGACGGGTTATGGACATATAACTCGTTGCCTTTCTTTATATCAAGGGTTAGATAAATCAATATTTGCTCCATTGCTAGTTGTTAATGGTGATAAAGGTGCAGAAGAACTTCTTAATAAATCTAATTATAGAATATTCGATTGGTTAATACATGGTGAGCCGGCTCTAGATTTATTAAACAGTTATGATATAGCAATAATCGATTCATATCTTGCTAAAGAAAATTTCTATAAAATGGTATTAAAAAAAGTTTCTATACCGGTTTATATTGATGATAATAAAAGAATCATTTACCCGGCTGGAATAATTATAAACGGCACAATCGGAAGTGAACATTTTAATTATCCAAGAAAGGAAAAAAATTCTGAAAAAGGGAGGAAAGAATATCTTCTCGGTTCTAATTTTATTCCTCTTAGAAAAGAGTTTTGGGTAACGAGCGATAGGAAAATAAAAAAAGAGGTTAAAACTATTCTCATTACATTCGGTGGACAGGATTTAAAAAATCTCTCTCCTAAAGTTTTAAAGATGCTTCAAAAAGAATTTCCTAATACAAAAAAAATAGTTGTTGCCGGAGGTGGAGCGACAAATCTAAAAACTCTCGAAAAACTAAAAGATAACAAAACTGAAATTCATTCAGTCGTATCCGCAGCTAAAATGAGATCGCTTATGAAAAAAAGTGATTTAGCTATATCGGCGGCGGGACAGACACTTTATGAACTTGCATCAACAGGCACACCTACTATTGCTGTAATTGTAGCTGATAATCAGAAGAATAACGTTAAGGGATGGATTAAAAACAGCTTCCTTACAAATGAATTCCAATTTGAAGATAAAGATTTATTAAAATCGATTAAACATGAAATCGATATGTTATCGGATACAGATTTAAGAGTATTATTAAGCTGCTCAGGAATGCGAAATGTTGACGGTCAAGGTGTAGAGAGAATTGTAGCTCGCTTGAAAGAAAAATATTTCGAAAAAGAAGAATTGTGTTTTAGAAAAGCAATGGAAGAAGATTCTAAAAATCTGTTTGATCTTTCCAACGAACCTATTGTAAGAGAAAATTCAATTAATCCTGCCCCGATAAAATGGGAATACCATCAAGAATGGTTTAGCAAACGAATTAAGGATAAAAACTATCTATTGTTACTAGCTTTGGATAAAGATGAAAAATTGGCTGGACAGATCAAATATGATATTGAAAAAAATAATGCAGTCGTAGGGATAAGCATTTCGCCTGATCATCGAGGAAAAGGGTACGCATCAAAAATGTTAATTAAATCAGCGTCAATTTTAAAAGAGCTAAAACCAGATACAAATTTAATTATAGCATATATAAAAGAAGAAAATATATCTTCAATAAAATCGTTTGAAAAATCTGGCTACCAACTAATAGGTAAAGAAATTATTAATGATAACGAATATCTAAAGTATATATATGAGTTTTAAAATTGGTCAGAGAGAAATAGGGGAAGGTCAGCCGGTTTTTATTATAGCCGAGCTTTCCGCTAATCATGGTGGCGATATTGAAATTGCCTTGAATACATTAAAGGCAATGAAAAATGCCGGTGCAGATGCAGTTAAGCTCCAAACTTATACCGCTGATACACTTACAATCGATTCAGATAAAGATGATTTCAAGATTCATCACGGTACAATTTGGGACGGAATAACACTATATAAATTATATCAAGAGGCATACACACCATGGGAATGGCAGCCGAAGCTAAAGCAAGCGGCTGATGATCTCGGACTTGAATGCTTTTCTTCCCCCTTCGATAAAAGTGCAGTTGATTTTCTTGAGAAGATGAATGTGCCAGCTTATAAAATTGCTTCCTTTGAAATCACAGATATTCCATTAATTGAATATACCGCATCAAAAGGGAAACCGATAATTATCTCAACAGGTATCGCTGAGATGAAAGATATTGAAGAAGCGTTACAAGCATGTCGCAAAGCAAATAATAATGAAATAGCACTTCTAAAATGTACCTCATCATATCCCGCACCGATGGAAGAAATAAATCTAAGAACTATTCCTGATATGAAGAGTCGTTTTAAGGTAGAAATAGGGCTTTCTGATCATACTCTTGGTTTTACTATACCTGCGGCGGCTGTGGCTCTCGGTGCTACAATTATCGAAAAGCATTTTATACTTGATAAATCGATCGGTGGGCCCGATGCATCGTTCTCTCTTACACCGGATGAATTTAAGCAGATGGTTAATTCAGTGCGTGATACCGAAAAAGCTTTAGGTAAGATTACCTATGAATTAAGCGAAAAAACAAAATCGAGCAGTGCGTTTTCTCGTTCTCTCTATATCGTCAAAGACGTTAAAGAAGGAGAGATATTTAGCGAAGAAAATGTTAAATCTATTCGACCCGGATTTGGAATGCACCCACGTCATCTAAAAGAAATTCTGGGCAAGAGAGCAAAATGCAATATCGAAAAAGGTACTCGATTCAATTGGGACTTGGTAAATGAATAAAGTAGTAATCGTTCAAGCACGTCTCGGCTCTACACGACTTCCCGCTAAAATATTAAAAGATCTTTCCGGTAAACCGGTTCTTTATCATGTCTTAGAGAGAATTAAAAAAGCGAAGTTAGTCGATGATATTGTTGTTGCCACAACTGATTTAGATAATGATGAACCATTAGTGGAATATCTTAGAGAAAATAAAATATATTATTATAGAGGAAGTTCTGATGATGTTCTTTCTCGCTATTATGAAGCGGCTTTTCAATATAAAGCTGATATAATAATTCGAATAACTTCCGATTGCCCTTTAATAGATCCGGAAGTAATCGATTCGATTATAAAAATCTATTTAGAAAATAATAAATATGATTATGTAAGCAACACAATAATGAGGACGTTCCCACGCGGACTTGATGTGGAATTACTCACTTTTGCGGCTCTTAAAAAAAGTTTCTATGGAGCTGAACAGAAATCGGAAAGGGAGCATGTAACTCCCTATATCTATAATAACCGAGAAATTTTTAATGTATTTAATTTTGCTAGTAAAACGGATTTATCTTATTTGCGTTGGACTTTAGATACACCCGAAGATTATCAATTAATAAAAGTGATTTACGATTCGCTTTATAAAGAAGGCGAAATATTTACTACTGAAGAAGTATTAACACTATTTCACAATCTTCCTGAACTAATCGAAATAAATAAACATATCGAGCAGAAAAAGTTATAAACTATTTTCTTGATTAAGTTTTTCTAAACGATCGGCAGTTTTTAGCTGTTCAATTAATTCCCCTATATCACCTTCAATTATATTTGAAAGATTATAAAGAGTAAGACCAATTCTATGGTCGGTAACTCTATTCTGAGGAAAGTTGTAAGTTCTAATTTTATCGCTTCTGTCACCGCTCTTAACCATCAATTTTCTTACAGCCGCAATCTCGCTATTTTGTTCACGCTGTTTTAAGTCATATAAACGTGAAACTAATACTTTCATTGCTTTCTGCCTGTTCTTTAATTGCGAACGTTCATCTTGGCATTGAACCACCATTCCTGTTGGAAGGTGAGTGATACGAATAGCAGTTTCCACTTTATTTACGTTCTGACCGCCTGCGCCGCCGCTTCGATAAACGTCAATTCTTAGATCCACCGGATTAATATCAACAGCAACTTCTTCCACTTCGGGCATTACTACAACGCTTGCAGCGGATGTATGAATTCTTCCATTAGCTTCTGTTGCAGGGACTCTTTGAACACGGTGAACTCCACTTTCATATTTTAAGTCAGCATAAACACCTTGACCGGTAAGACTCATTACAACTTCTTTTAAGCCGCCCACTCCGGTATCATTAATATCGATGATCTCTTTTTTCCAACCCTTTACTTCAGCATGACGTGAATACATCCTATATAAATCTGCCGCAAAAAGCCCTGCTTCATCTCCACCCGTACCGGCACGAATTTCCATAATTACATCTTTATCATCATCAGGGTC
This sequence comes from Melioribacteraceae bacterium, assembly GCA_023230485.1. Classification (GTDB taxonomy): domain Bacteria; phylum Bacteroidota; class Ignavibacteria; order Ignavibacteriales; family Melioribacteraceae; genus BRH-c32. The sequence goes on along the minus strand of JALNXG010000013.1, from coordinate 41,163 downwards.
TTTTGGTATGAGAAGAAATTTTATCTTCTCTTCCATTGCAATTTTATTTTCTTTAAGTTCTTCAAGTTCACTTTCCGCAATTTCATGTAAATCTTTAGCATCTGAAGAATCTAAAATTTCTTGATTCCCCTTAATGTTGGTAAGCATTCTCTCGTATTCATCGCAAGCGGCAACTATCTCAATTAATTCACTTCGTTCACGGCTTAGACTAATAATTTTTGACTGGTCAGATAAAACAGCTGGATCGGATAACTGCTCGGTTATCTTCTCAAATTTATTCTTTAGTCCTCTTAATTTTTCTATAAATTCCATCAATTCCTCTTTGTCAGGTGTCAAAAATAGCCAAATTACATCTGAAAAGCTAAAGTCGTTTTTATGACATTTTTTTACAAACTCTTACTTAGTTATGACAACTTGCCTTGGAACCCATTAGTCTAAAGTATTGAAAACAAAAAATATTAATCAATCATCAGGGGGTTGTAATGAAAAAGTTAGTTCTTAGTTTAGCTGTTCTTTTATTGTTAGTCAATTTTACTTATGCAAATACAGGCATTACAGGAAGCATAAAGAAAAACGCAATTGCTTCTTTAGTAACCGGAATCGCGTCAGATAATATGGGGTTAAAAAGGAACTGTATCTATTTCGCAGGAAAGTACAAAATAGCCGAGGCAACTGAAGCCCTTATTACAGAATTAAGTAAGACAGAAAATGCCAAACTAAAAGTGCTTATTTCTCTTTCATTATTTTTGATTGGTGATGAAAACGGTATGGATGCAGTTTATGAATTAGCTAATAAGGATAATGATAAATATGTTAAGAGAATGGCAAAGGCAATAATTGATGAATATAATGATAGTAAAGGGATTAATTATTCTCTCACAGTCTCTAAATAATAAAATTACTTTAATGCGTCAATTTTTTGAATTAGATGTTATAATAATTGTCGTTACAAAGATTTACAATTTTTTACATTGTTGTTACTCGTTTGAAAGAAGAAAATGGTTATGTTTTGGTTAATTATTTTTATAGAAAACTGAAATGAAAATTAATAATAATATTTGGATGGTTTTTGCAATGTTCACTTGCTTGATGGTTTTTGAGAGCAATATAAATGGGCAGAATATTAACGATATGCGCCGACTTATTAATTTAAAAGGTGAATGGAAATTTTCGATTGGTGATAGTCCCGAATGGTCAAAACCGAATTTAAATGATTCTGATTGGGAGAGAATTAAAGTGCCAAGTTCTTGGGAGAGTAAAGGTTTTTCAGGTTATAATGGATATGCATGGTATAGAAAAAAAATTGGAATTAACTCCAACATTAAAGGAAAGAATCTATATTTATCTCTCGGCAGAATTGATGACGTGGATGAAGTATATTTTAACGGAATAAAAATCGGATTCACGGGAAAATTCCCACCAGATTATCAGACGGCTTATTATGCAACAAGGCTATATAAGATTCCCCTTAATCTAATCGAATATAATTCAGAAAATAGTATCGCTATTAGAGTTTATGATGCCGAAATGGATGGAGGTATGCTCGAAGGTAATATAGCTGTTATGGAAAATACAAATGAGATGAATTTGGATTATGCTCTCCCTAACGTTTGGAAATTCAGCTCGAGTGATAATATAAAATGGAAAGAGGTTACTTATGATGATGCTAAGTGGGATGACATTATGGTCCCGATGCATTGGGAAGAGTGTGGTTATATAGATTATGATGGCTATGGTTGGTATAGAATAAAATTTACACTGCCGGACAAATTAAAAAATAAAAATTTGGTTTTAGTGCTTGGTAAAATAGATGATATAGATGAGACTTATCTCAACGGTAAATTAGTCGGCTCTACCGGTGAAAGAGATAATATGCGCCAATCATATAGCCAATTCCGCGGGTATTATTTATCATCTGATGATTTGATATTCGGCAAGGAAAATGTTTTGGCTGTAAGAGTTTATGATGGTATGCAGGGAGGTGGAATTTATGATGGTCCGCTCGGATTTATATCGCAGGATAAATACACAAAATTCTGGCGTGAACAAAAATCTCAATCAAATAAATCATTTTGGCAGCGGCTTTTCAATTAAATAATTTCAACAAATTCAAAATCGATGCAATATATATCGCTCCATTTATATAAATTTACATCTTGAATATTTTTAAACTAGGTGTAAGATGAAAAAGCTGCTATTAGTTCTTTTTTTAGTTTCAGCTATAAAGGTGTTTCCGCAATCTGTTATAGATAAAAAAGTAAATAAAGAAAACCTTATTGCAACTCTTGAATTTTTAACTTCGGATTTATTAGAAGGAAGAGAGACCCCCACAAATGCCGAAAAAGTTTCTGCTCTTTTTCTCGCCACAACATTAAAAAAATATGGTATTGAACCGTTTGGAGATGATGGAACGTATTTTCAAAATTTTGATGTCTCCGTAGAAAAATATGAGTTTTCTTCGAAACTCGTTCTTACCGATAGCAAGGGAGCGGTTATAAAAGAATTATTACCTGCCGAAGATTTCGGAAGATTTTCACGTTCTTATCCCGACCCAGAATATTCAATACAAAATACAAAAATAGTTTTTGCTGGTTACGGAATTACTGCACTTGAATATAAATATGATGATTATAAAGATATTGATGTAAAAGGAAAGACCGTTGTTATATTTATGGACGAACCGTATAACAATGATGACGGATATTTTGACGGTACGAAAAAAACAAAATATTCTGAACCCGATTATAAAGCTGAAAATGCTGCTTCAAAGGGAGCTTTAGGCATTATCATTATTGCCAATCCTGAATATTATGCTTATTGGGATATGTTTAAGAAATATACTATGTTGGAAAGCGTTTCTATTTATGATAAAGAAAAAACAAAATCAAAAACGATTCCTATAATTGCTTTAAGTAAAACTGCGACTGAAACTTTATTCGATAATGAAGAGTTTGCTCTCGATCAATTACAAGAATATAAAAAGAGCGGTAAAGCACCTTCTCCTTTCCAATTAGATAAAAAGATCGATTATAAATTATCTATCTATTCAAAAATTAAAAAGGCTGCTAACGTAATTGGTATTATTAAGGGACAAGATGAAAAATTAGCAAAGGAATATGTAGTGCTTAGTGCTCACTATGATCATATCGGTACTGATAGTGAAGGTGTTGTAAATAACGGTGCTGATGATGATGGATCGGGTACTGTTAGTATTCTTGAAGCAGGAAGAGTTCTTTCGCTTAAGAAAGATAATGATCGGTCTATCTTAATTGCTTTCCATACGGGAGAGGAAAAAGGTCTTCTCGGCTCAAGTTATCTAACTGAACATTCTGATTTCACAAAAGATATTATTGCAAATATTAACATGGACATGGTTGGCAGAGAAGGTGAAGATTCTATTCATTGCATTGGAGCTGATAAATTGAGCAAGAAGTTTGCTCAATTAGTAGAAGATGTAAATAAGAAGACTGTTAATATGGTTCTCGATTATAAGTATAATGATCCAAACGACCCAAACAGATATTACTATCGAAGTGATCATTATAATTATGCAAAGAAAGGAATCCCGATCGTTTTTTTCTTTGATGATATGAAAGTTGATTATCATCAGCCCACCGATGATATAGAAAAAATTAATTTTAAAAAATTAGGAAAGATTACAACACTTGTATCTGAATTAGCCTTGGAAGCTGCAAATGTAAATGAATGTTTCCCAATCGATATTAAAGAAGAAGTAATTAAGGAAGAAGGAGCAAAATAATTAGCAATGCTTAAACCGAAGTTTTTTACAACGCTTAAAACTGTTACAAAAGAAAGTTTGTTGAAAGATGTAAGTGCGGGATTCATTGTAGGAATTGTAGCATTACCATTAGCAATAGCATTTGGAATAGCATCGGGAGTAACGCCTGATAGAGGAATAATCACTGCAATTATTGGTGGATTTATAGTATCATTATTTGGAGGCAGCCGTGTTCAAATCGGCGGTCCCACCGGCGCATTTATTATAATCGTTTATGGAATCGTTAATCAATACGGTATAAATGGATTGATGATATCTACAATAATGGCGGGCATTATATTGATGATTATGGGATTTGCACGCTTTGGATCGATAATTAAATTTATACCATATCCAGTAGTAGTGGGATTTACAAGCGGAATTGCAGTTGTGATTTTCACTTCTCAAATTAATGATCTATTAGGACTAAATATTCAAAAAGTACCCGCTGATTTTATCGAAAAATGGCGTGTATATTTTTCTAATTTATCACATTTTAATTATTGGGCTTTGATAATCGGGGCAGGATCATTATTGATTATGGGCTTATGGCATAAAGTATCTAGAAAAATACCCGGGTCAATAATCGTAATAATTTTATCCACTGCAATAGTCTCGATATTTAATTTGAATGTAGAGACAATCGGAAGCAGATTCGGCGAGATACCTAATACAATACCGATGCCTTCTCTACCGCAATTCGATTTTGCTTTAATTAAAAGTCTGATTACACCCGCAACAACAATAGCGATACTTGCCGCAATAGAAGCACTACTTTCAGCGGTTGTATCAGATGGTATGATTGGCGGAAGACATCGATCAAATATGGAGCTAGTTGCGCAAGGTGCAGCAAATATTATTTCGCCTCTCTTCGGTGGAATACCGGTTACAGGTGCAATAGCACGCACAGCAACAAACGTAAAAAACGGTGGAAGAACGCCCATAGCAGGTGTTGTCCATGCGATCGTACTTTTATTGATTCTTCTTTTCTTTGGAAAGTTAGCCAATTTAATTCCGATGGCTTCACTTGCGGCTATTCTCGTTGTAGTTTCATATAATATGAGCGAATGGCGTTCATTCAAAAATCTTCTTTCAAGTCCTAAGAGCGATGTGATAGTTCTTCTTACGACTTTTTTCCTTACAGTAATTTTTGATTTAACAATCGCCATTCAAGTGGGTATGGTTTTGGCTGTATTATTATTTATGCGCCGAATGTCGGAAGTAACAAATGTTGGAATTATCACACGCGAATTAAAAGATGAAGAAGATACGAATGACCCCAATTCTATTACCACACGAGAGATTCCCGAAGGCGTAGAAGTATTTGAAATAAATGGACCATTTTTCTTTGGTGCAGCTTCTAAGTTTAAAGATGCGATGCGTGAAGTAGAAAAGCCGCCAAAGATTAGAATTGTACGTATGAGAAACGTTAATGTAATTGATGCCACGGGGCTTCATACCTTTAAGGAATTTCTTGATGAATCAAGAAAAGATGGGACACATATAATTTTATCTGGTGTTCACGCACAACCCATTTTCGCTTTTGAGCAGTCGGGACTTGTTAAACTTATAGGTGATGAAAATATGTTCGGAAATATAGATGATGCGTTAGATAAAGCAAGGGAGATATTAAATTTACCTATAAAAGGGCGACCGGAAGAATTTATTCCATCGGTTAAGAGAGAATTAAAATAATTCTATTGATAGTGAGCATTTTATTAATTATGTTCACTCAATTTTTTTGAAAGGTTTTCCAAATGCAGACTTCCGGTTATGTCTTTATCTCATTGGCATGGGGTGCAATTTTATCTTTAACTGCTTTTTGTATATATAAAATATTAGTCTCAGGGAAAAAATAATTCCGTTTTTAGACGCGATTATTTTTATCAAGTTCTAACAATTCAATCGGGCACATGATCGCTCCGATTTCTCACCTTTTTTCCACATAATTATTTATTTTAATCGACTACTTTCAAATTTATATTTAAACGGGATTTTGTATGAAGAATCTTCAAAAAATTGGCATCTACTTCGGTATCGGTATAGTGATATTAATATTAGTAATAAACAAAATGGGATTGTTTTCCGGTTCTAATTCTGATAAAGGATCTGTAACAAAAGGAATTAAAGCTATACCCGTAGAGGGGTTAATAATGAAACCGGGAAATCTTCAAGATAAGATATTTACAAATGGATCAGTCCTTAGTAATGAAGAAGTCGATTTAAGAAGCGAGACTTCGGGCAGACTAACGGAGATTCTTTTTGAAGAGGGAAGAAGTGTAAAGAAAGGTGATCTTCTTGCAAAGATTAATGATTCTGAATTACAGGCAACCCTTAAGAAATATGCTTTTAGAGAAACGCTAGCTAAGGATAGAGAATTTAGAACACGGCAATTACTTGAAAAAAATCTGGCAAGCCAGCAGGAATATGATATTGCTTTGAATGATCTCAATTCGGTTAATGCTGATATAGAGTTTACCAAAGCGCAAATATCAAAAACAGAAATAAGAGCACCATTTGATGGCATTATTGGTTTGAGGAGCGTGAGCGAAGGGAGTTATATAACTCCACAAAACAAAATCGCATCCCTTCAGAGTATAAACCCTGTAAAGATCGATTTTTCTGTTCCGCAAAAATATTATAATATAATTAGAGAAGGCAAACAGATATATATAAAGATTCCCGGCACCGATAAGAGATTTAATGGACGAATCTATGCAGTAGAACCAAAGATAGAACAGAATACAAGGACACTTCAAGTTAGAGCATTAGCGGATAATTCAAGAAGAGAGCTTTCGCCGGGTGCTTATGTGGAAGTTGAAATTATTCTTAATGAAATGAACGATGCCCTGCTGATTCCATCAGAAGCACTTGTGCCTGATCTCGAAGGTGAAAAAGTTTATGTATATAAAAATGGTCTTGCAATTCCATCGCTTGTTGCCACAGGAATTAGAACTGAGAAAGACATTCAGATATTATCCGGTATTAGCAGAGGCGATACAGTCATAACTTCGGGTATCGTACAGCTTCGTCCAAAAACACCGGTGAGCTTAAAGGAGGTTAGGTAATGAGTTTATCTTCAGTAAGCATTCGCAGACCCGTTCTTGCTATTGTTATGTCGATCTTGATTGTCCTTTTTGGGATAATCGGTTATACTTATCTCGGAATTAGAGAATATCCAAGTGTTGATCCTCCCATAATAAATGTTTCCACTAGCTATACGGGTGCAAATGCGGACGTTATAGAGTCTCAGATTACCGAACCTTTGGAAGAACAGATTAATGGTATTGCGGGTATTAGATCGCTTACATCATCGAGCCGCGATGGTGGGAGTAATGTAACAGTGGAGTTTGATGTAAGCGTAGACCTTGAAGATGCGGCAAATGATGTTAGAGATAGAGTGTCGCGTGCGCGGTTCAATCTTCCGCCCGATGCTGATCCCCCCATTGTTACTAAGGCGGATGCTGATGCAGTGCCAATAGTATTTTTAAGTATTCAGAGTAGTAATAGAAATTTACTTGAACTTTCCGATTTTGCACAAAATATTTTCAAAGAGCGTCTTCAGACTATTAATGGTGTAAGTAATGTTCAGATTTGGGGACAGAAGCGTTATTCAATGCGCCTTTGGATGGACCCTGCAAAATTAGCTGCATTTAAAATTACACCTGTTGAAATTAGAAGTGCCGTAACTCGCGAGAATATAGAGCTTCCATCAGGTAGAATTGAAGGTAATAATACCGAATTAACAGTAAGAACAAAAAGCCGATTAAACACCGTTGAGGATTTTAATAATCTGATTATTAAAGATGCAGGTGGTGTGCTTGTTCGTTTTAGCGATATTGGCAAAGCGGAGCTTTATCCTGAAAATGAAAGAACAATTCTAAAGCGTGATGGCGTTCCGATGGTTGGCGTGGTTCTTATTCCACAGCCCGGTGTTAATTATATCGAAATCGCAGATGAATTTTATAAAAGAATTGAAGATATTAAAAAAGATCTCCCTGCTGATATCTCTCTCGGACTCGGTTTCGATGTAACAAAATATATTCGTGCTTCAGTTTCTGAAGTAAGAGAAACAATCCTTATAGCTTTCGGATTGGTCATTATTATTATTTATCTCTTCTTTAGAGATTGGCGAACTACACTTATCCCGATAGTTGTAATACCTGTGAGCATCATCGGTTCATTTTTTATAATGTATCTCGCTGATTTTTCTATTAACGTTCTAACTTTGCTGGGGCTTGTTCTTGCTATCGGTATAGTGGTAGATGATGCTATCGTTGTGCTCGAAAATATATTTAGAAAAATAGAAGAAGGAATGGACCCGATAGAAGCAGGTACTAAGGGTACATCTGAAATATTCTTTGCCATTATTTCTACTACGATTACGTTGGCGGCTGTTTTCCTTCCGATTATGTTTTTGCAGGGAATTACGGGAAGACTTTTTGTTGAGTTTGGAGTTGTAATTGCCGGCTCAGTTATTATATCTGCATTCGTAGCACTTACTCTTACACCGATGCTCTCCTCTCGAATATTAAAAAAGAAAACAAAGCACTCAAAATTTTATTACAAGACTGAACCATTTTTCACGTGGCTCGAAAACAGTTACCGCAGTTCACTTGCAAAATTTATGAAACGCCGTTGGATTGCTTTTGTAATTATGGGTGTTGCAATAGCTTTTATATTCCTATTTGGAATGATGATTCCGAGCGAGCTATCTCCAATGGAAGATCGCGGTGAAATAAGAATTACTGCTTCCGCAGCTGAAGGAACTTCTTATGATTTTATGGCTGCTTATATGGATAAAATTGCGCAAACTGTAATGGATTCAGTTAAAGATAAAAATATAATTATTTCTATGACGTCTCCCGGTGGTTCTGCAAGTTCTAATAGTGGTTTTGTTAGAGTATCTTTAACAGATGCTCAAGATAGAGAAAAAACACAGCAGCAATACGCCGATGAATTAAGCGATCTGATGAAGCAATTCAATGATGTAAAAACATTCGTTATTCAACAGCAATCGATTGGTACAAGGCGAGGCGGTTTACCCGTTCAATACGTAATTCAAGCACCTACAATCGAAAAACTTAGAGACGCGATCCCAAAATTTCTTGATGAAGCTAGAGCAAATCCTACTTTCGCTCAGGTGGATGTAAATCTTAAATTCAATAAACCGGAAATTGTTCTCGAAATTAATAGAAGTAAAGCAAGGGAGCTTGGTGTTTCGGCTCTCGATATTGCTCAAACATTGCAATTAGCATATAGTGGTCAAAGGTTTGGTTTCTTTATTATGAACGGGAAGCAGTATCAGATAATTGGTCAAGTTGAGAAACAAGATAGAGAGAAGCCGCTCGATCTCGTTTCGCTTTATGTAAAAAATAATCGAGGTGATTTAATTCAATTGGATAATGTTATCACATTAAAAGAACGAAGCAGTCCGCCTCAATTGTATCGTTTCAATCGCTATGTAAGTGCAACCGTGAGTGCATCTTTAGCCCCCGGTAAAACCATTGGTGATGGAATTACCGAAATGGATAAAGTTGCTAAAAAAGTTTTGGATGAAAAATTTTCTACTGCACTTGAAGGTGCATCAAAAGATTTCGTTGAGAGTTCATCGAGTTTAATTTTCACCTTCATGTTGGCGATTGTATTGATTTTCTTAGTTCTTGCTGCGCAATTTGAAAGTTTCCGCGATCCATTGATAATAATGTTCACAGTGCCATTAGCTATTGGTGGCGCAATTTTATCGCTTTGGTATTTTAATCAAACGCTCAATATCTTTAGTCAAATTGGGCAGATTATGCTAATTGGTATTGTTACAAAAAATGGTATTTTAATTGTCGAATTTGCGAATCAGAAAAAAGAACAAGGACTGAAAGTAATTGATGCAGTTCAGGAAGCTGCTGCATTAAGACTAAGGCCAATCTTAATGACGAGCCTTTCAACAATTTTAGGCACTCTTCCGATTGCATTAGCTGTTGGTGCAGGTTCAGGAAGTCGTGTATCTATGGGTATCGCTGTAATCGGTGGACTTATATTCTCAACTATATTAACGCTTTATGTTATTCCGGCTGTTTATTCATATTTCTCTGATAAGAAAAAAGTAGTAGCAAATTCATATTAATTGTATCAAATTATTTTATAACTAAAAGGTAATTTATGACTGAAGAAAAAATCGAAAAGAAAAGCTCATTGTTTGACTTCCCGAGAAATTTCTGGACTGTAATAATGATGGAATTTTTTGAAAGAGGCTCTTATTACGGCGTTATGTCGATACTTTCCGTTTATCTCGTTTTAAGTACAAATGAAGGTGGACTCGGATTCTCAAAAGAAAGCGTGGGCGTAATTAAAAGTACAATTCAACCAATATTATATATTCTTCCTATTCTTTCGGGTGCAATTGCAGATCGATTCGGATATAGAAAAACTTTGTTCTTTGCTTTTGCTGTTATGAGTCTTGGATATTTTTTAACGAGTATGGCTACGAGTTATGCGTTGGTTTTTTCTAGTCTGATTTTAATGGTTCTGGGTGCAGGAACATTTAAGCCTGTAATATCGGGCACTATAGCACGTGTTACAACAAAAGAAAATTCCGGTCTTGCTTTCGGGATATTCTATTGGTCTATTAATCTCGGTGCTTTTATTTTTCCGTTACTCTTAGTCCCCATTCTTAAAGCGTATTCTTATTCTTATATATTTATTATGGCGGCTGTGGGCACAGGCTGGCTTCTTCTATTGAATTTAATAGTTTATAAAGAACCTGATAAACCCAAAAGCAGTAAATCACTTATCGAAGTTCTTCAGGGTGCCATACTTGTGTTAAAGGATTTTCGCTTTATTCTTATGATTGTAATCTATTCAGGATTCTGGATTCTTTATTTCCAAATGTTTGATACTGTTCTTTGGTATTTCAAAGATTATGTAGATCCAACTCCGATAAATAATTTTATTAATTCAGTTCTCGGAATTTTTGTAAGTAATCCTAATTGGCATTTTGATGTTGAGCATGTTACTGTCATCAATGCAGGTACTATAATAGCACTCCAAATTTTCATTTCAAGTATCGTAAAAAAGAAAAAAGCATTACCGACAATGATTACCGGAATTGGAATCGGCTCAATAGGAATGGGTATATTAGCAATTTCTTCACATCCATTTGTATTTATTGCGGGAATAATAATTTTCTCAATCGGCGAAATGACTGCACATCCCAAATTTATTAGTTATGTGGGATTAATTGCTCCTGAAGATAAGAAGGCTACATATCTCGGTTATTCATTTTTATATGGAGTTCTCGGAAGTGGTATAGGCGGAATTCTTGGGGCTAATTTATATGTCCATTTTGTAGATAAACTTCATCAACCGCAAATCCTTTGGATTATTTTTAGTATGATTGGTGTAGCAACAATTATCGGACTTCTATTATTTAATAAATATCTTGCTCCCAAAAACGTAGAAGCATAATATGAAAATGAAATTTCTGTTAATATTCTTATTTTCTGTATCCTTTATCTCTGCTCAAGTCGAAAATGTTGAGCTTGAGCATGATATATATAAATATCTCAAAGAGATGAAAGTAAAAAGTATCATCGGCAGTATTCACGATAGCCAACCGAATATGTCGCGGCTTGAGATACTTAATTTTTTGAATGAGATCGATTCTAAAAAAGATGCACTTTCTGGAACAGAAATTAAACTACTTCAAAAATACCTAATTGAATTTAATCCGAAATTACAGAATAAAGACAACACCGCTCAATTATTGGGCGGTTCGGATAATTACGATAACGGGCTTGATCTTTTCTTCTCCAATAAATTGAAATATTTTTATTCGTATCAGGATAAGAATATTAATTTCTATTTTAATATTCTTGGCAACTATAATCACGGACATCAGTTCGATCCACGAATGAATAATTCTGAAATCTATGATATCGGCTTTAGGGGAAGAGGTACTATTCTCGGTAAATTGGGATATATGTTAAAGGTTGTTAAAGGGGGTGTGAGTGGAAGTATAGATGAAGCACCTCAATATGATTCAAGATTGAATTATAATTTTAAATTCAATGAAGGGATCGAAAATATTCGCAATTACGATTTTGCCGAAGGATATTTGAGATACTATGACGAACCAGCAGAAAATATGAATTATTCTTTTCAGATCGGAAGGGAAAAGGTTCGTTTCGGTTATGGTTATAGTAATTCGCTTGTTCTTACGGGCGATCATGCTTATATCGATTTTGTAAGAATCGGATTTAGTTATGGTGTCTTCAGGTTTACCTCATTCCATGGCTCTACGGTCGGTGATTTTAGCGAAGTAAGAGATAGTAACTATACAAAATATATTGCAGCGAATGTTTTTACTTTATCTATTCCAAAGTTTATTGATTTCTCTCTTGGTGAGCAGATTATTTATTCAGGCAGAGGACTTGATCTCGCATATCTTAATCCATTCTCGTTCTATAAATTCACCGAAATGTCGCTCCAAGATAGAGATAACGGAATTTTGTATTTAGATTTACAGACACATTTTTTAAGAAATTTTGAAATTCAGGGAACGTTTTATTTAGATGAAGATATACTCTCGAATCTTCAAGATATGGCACGCTTCTCTAATAAAACAGCATATCAATTGGGGTTCATCTGGTATTCGCCATTCGATTTCTCTGATTTTTCTTTTTCTGCCGAGTTTACTAAAATTCGTCCCTATGTTTATTCACACACTAATTTTAAGAATGCAGTTACTGCTTATGGAAGTGCTATGGGACATCGTATTGGTCCGAACGCCGAAGAACTGATGGCGCGTATTACATATAATTTCAGCGACCAATTAAGATGCGAACTTGAATATACTAATACTCGTTCAGGTAAAAATGTAGTTGATGCAAGCGGAGACCTTATTAAAAATGTAGGGGGAGATTCTAAAGTTCCTCATCGTATGGATATCGATTCGGAGGAAGCTATTTTTCTTGATGGAATCAGAATAAATAAAACCAATCTTAAATTGCTTGTAAGATACGAACCATTAAGAAATATTGTGTTCGATTTTATAGTTAATTACTCTGATCAAAATAATATTACATATGATAGAAACAACGATTTAACTTACGGAATGCTTAAGATGTATTTACAGTTTTAAACTATAAGCTCAAGATTGGATTTCAAATAATGGGATATAACCCGAATCCTTAATTATTTTTTGTCCCGATGAACTTAAGACCCAATCGACAAAATCTTTTAAAACTCCATTTGGATTTGTAAGCAGGTAGAAATGGAGATATCTATTAATTGGGTATTTGTCGTTTCTAATATTTTCTTCAGTTGAAAGAACTCCATTGATGCTAGCATGATATTCTAATGATTCAGAAGCGAGCCCACCATAACCAATTGCATTAACGTTTTTGGCTACTTGTTCAATTACTTTTTCCGTAGTAGTTTTGGTTATCGCATTTAATGTATATTCTTCATCCTCAAGTAGATGTTCTTTAAAATAAAGATACGTCCCCGAGTTCGGAGTTCTAATAACCGGCATTATTAAAGCATCTTTTCCGCCAACCTCTTTCCAGTTTGTGATTTTTCCGGTAAAGATTTTTTTTAATTCTGCAATCGTAAAATTATTTTTCGGATTATCTGGGTTGATATAAATGCTGAGTCCATCTTTAGCAATCATATAAGAAACCCCAAGGGAAGAATATTTTGAAGCAATCATTTGTATCTCTTCGGGCTGTAAGGGTCTCGAAGCCATACAAATATCTGCTTCACGATTAATCAAAGATTTTATACCTGAGGAAGAACCACCGCCCTCTACATAAATAGAAACTCCCGGATTGTTTTTCATATATGCTTCTGCTAAATATTCAGTAAGACTAAGCATAGTATCAGAGCCTTTGATTTTAATTACCGCCACATTTGATGTTGATGACGAGCATCCGCCAACGATAATAAGTAATATTAAAATGGATAATTGTTTCATAAAAGATTTCATCTTTTCTCCGCAATGGTTCTAAGTCTTTGATTAATAAAAGGAGAACCCTTTTTCCATTCAGGAATTTCGGATGAATTTGAAAGGAGACGAATAAAATTTAACAATACTTGAATATGTTGCATTGAAGCATCGTAATTAATCTCTCTGCTGAGATCATCAAAAGGAGAATGATAATAATCGAAATAATATTCAATCATTTTATTTATCCCTTCTTCGCTGGTGATCATTTCATATTCAGTCCCTTCTAAAATTAAAATAGAAGGAATCCCTGCGAGTGCGAAAGCGAATTGATCTGATTGAGTAAACGCTTCTTCTGATGCAAATTCTCTCGGTATTGAATCTATCTCCAAACCCATTTCAGTATTTGATTTAATAAGAAACTCTTCTAAAGTAGAAAAATTACTTCCTACTCCTACAACGCTTTTGAATTTATCAAAAGCGGCGATGCCGTCTATATTAACATTTGCAATAGTTTTATATAAAGGTATAATTGGGTTATCAGTGTAGTAACGTGCCCCTAATAAGCCTTTTTCTTCACCGGTAAGCAGAAGAAAAATTATTGATCTTTTTGGTTTATATTCATCTTTTGAAAAAGTTCTTGCAATTTCAATAAGAGCTGAAACACCCATAGCATTATCATAAACACCATTATAAATAGAATCCCCTCTGATAGAAGGCCCAATTCCTAGATGATCGTAATGAGCGGAGACAATTATATAAGAATCTTTCAGTTTAGAATCGCTGCCCGGTATCATTCCTGCAATGTTTGAAGCAACAAAATCACGCTCCTTAAATTCGCCTCGAAAAGATAAAGAAGACTTTAAAGGAAAACTTTTCATTTGATTTGAAGAGTGCATCTCGAGTATTTGCTTGTAATTAAAACCGGAATCTTTGAATAGTACTTCGGCTCTTTCAGGATTAAGAAGAATGCTAAGTGAATTTGACGGTGTATAAGCAAGCGTAATATTTTCAAATGAAAAAAGTAAAATTGTCTCTTCCCAGCTATAATATTTAGAATCGGCTAGATTAGGAATTAAAATACTTCCTCTTGCTCCTCTTGCTAATGCAGTCCTCTGTTTTGCCTCAGGGGATGAATATACCGTAGCTTCATCACCGGCAAAGTACTCGGGATTATCAGATTTTGGCTCACCATCAAGATAAGCAATTATCTTACCTTCTACTTGGATGCTTTGGTAATCATTATAATCAAATTCAGGAGCGATAATTCCATATCCTGCAAAGATTATCTCTAATGGTTTTGGTACGAAGGTTTGCTCGCCTGAAACATATAAAAGATAATCTTCCTTTAATTTAAGTTTTTCGATTTTTGTAAAGGTAAAAATATTTAATTCGGAAGTCTCGAGTGCTATACCTCCATGCATCGGAATATATTGATAGTAAGTATTGTTTTGACCAATAGGAGATAATTTTAGCTGCTCAAATTCAAGAGCAAGATACTTTGCCGCAAGATTACCACCGGCGGTACCCGTTCCTCTCCCCTCAAATAAATCACTTCCTAAGAAAGTTAAATTCCTTTTAAATGATTCTTTAGAATTTTCCTTTAAAACGGAAATTCCTTGAGCTGTGATTGTATAACAAAAAATTAATGATAAGATAAAAAAAGTTTTCATAGTAGAAATGAAAATAAGAGAATTTTAATAAAAATGGATAAAAAAAATTCCCCCCCCAGTTGTACTTCTGTTTTCACAAAAGCATGGAGGGAGAATGAGGGCGAGATGTGTTTTTTTTAATCTCTTTAATAAAACTATAAATAATCATTATTTTAAACTACAAAGCAAAAATTTACCTACACGAACATCGGATATATTTCCAATTAAATCAAGGGCAATTGTTCTGCACTTATTAAAAATATTATAAAAAGTGCATTTTTTAGAAAAAAATGAAATTTTTTATAAAATCTATTATCTATTGGGTAAAGTGAAGCTAAAAGTAGATCCAATTCCTTTGGTACTTTCAATCCAAATTTTACCATTATGTTTTTCTACAAATTCTTTACAAAGGATTAAACCTAATCCGGTACCCTTTTCTTGTGATGTTCCGAGAGAACTATGATTAACATCTAATCGGAATAGCTTTGATTTTGTTTCCTCGTCCATTCCAATTCCCGAATCAATCACATTTATGACTAACATAGTTCCTTTAGGTTCTACATTAATTTTAATTGAACCGCCTTCGGGGGTAAACTTTATTGCATTGGTAATTAAATTACGGAAAATCGTATCCGTCATATCTTCATCAGCTTCTATAATAATACCTGGTTCAACATCATTAATTAACGAGATATTTTTTTTACCAGCGGTCTGTTTAAGCAAATCAAAATTTTGTTTAACCACATCGTATACTTTAATTATACGTGGCGAGAAATCGATTCTTCCTGTTTGAGAACGAGACCATTGTAATAAGTTCTGAAGCAAGTTATGTGAAAGATTAGCGGAATTTTGCATCTCTTCGATATAGTAGATTTTTTCTTCATCTGTAAGTTCTTGAAAATCACTTAATAGCAATTCTGAGAATCCAAGAATTGTAATAAATGGATTGCGAAGATCGTGAGCAATAATCGAGAAGAATTTATCTTTCGTCATATTTAATTGTTTTAATTCTTCTGTGTATCTGCTTATTTCTTCTGTTGCTCTTCTACGTTGAAATACCTGTGCAATCTGTTCAGAGACATATATAAGAATCTGTAAGTCTTCATAGGAATAAGCATTTGGATTCTCATAATCTTGAAGAGCAATAACACCAAAAGTTTCACCATTTATTTTTAAAGGCACTCCCATCCAAATTGCCTGCTGAGAACCTACTTGGCTAACTTCTCCACTTTTACGAAGTGCTAATTCTTTTTTGGAATCGATTAAGATCGCCTTTCCAGTCCTTATTATGTATTCCGTTAGTCCTTTCCCTAAAGGATATTCTTTCTCTTCGGGTATATCGTACTTATCAACAAAGTAAGCTAACGTAATAGTGTTTTTATCTTTATCATATAGAGCAATATAAAAATTCTCTGCCGGCATAAGCTCTGATATAATCGAATGAATCTCTTCATAAAAGAGATCAAAGTTTTCTATACTTATAGCGGCTTCCGAGATTTTAAAAACCGCCTCTTGCGTTTTATAAATTTTCTTATCATCAGTTACATCTCTAGAAATTCCGAAAGTACCAATTATTTTACCATTTTCATCAAATAATGGTAGTTTAGTAGTAGATGCCCATTGCACTTTACCATCTTGAAATATTTCTTTTTCTTCTTTGTTTATTAATGGTCTTTTCGTTTTAATAATAGTTTGTTCATCATTAAATGCTTCGCTTGAATGTTCTTTTCCGAAAATATCTGCATCAGATTTTCCAATTAATTCTTCAGGATAGTTAAAGCCGAGTTTCTTTGCAGCAGCGTTGTTCACTTTAATAAATTTGCTGTTTAAGTCCTTAAAATAGATGCTGTCAGGGATTCCCTCCATCAGTCTCGAAAGAAGTGCTTGTTCACTGACTAATTTTTTTTCTATCTTTAATTGTTCTGAAACGTCCTCTATAAAAGCTAAAATATATTTCTTACTATTGGTTTTATCATAAATCATAGAAACGGTGGCTTTAGCATTTACAACCTCTCCGTCCTTTCGTATATATCTTTTATCTACTTTATATTCCTGTCTAAGACCGGCGACTAATTCTTCATATAATTTGCCATCGGAAACTACATCATGTGGATGTGTAATATCGCGGAAAGTAAATTTTCTTAGTTCACTTCCGGAATACTGTAGAAGGTTTTGAAGATAAGCATTTGTTATAAGGGGATTCCCTTTGAAATTTAGTATTGCTATACCAATACGGGCATAGTCTATAAAAGATTTTAACTCTTTATTGATATCGGCAGTTAGATCCGTACTCAATATTTCAAGTTCCCTTTTGAGATTATCATTCTCATTTTGTAAGGATGCTATCTTATTTTGCAGCTTTTCATATTCTAAGTCGGGCATTCTTTATCCGTGTATCTTAACTTTTCAATATAGTTAAAAATAATAATAAATATACTAATCGGGAAAATTTAGAATAAATGTTGTCCCTAAATTTTTCTTTGTCTTTACCTCAATTGCAATTTTATTTATATCACAATATTTTTTTACTAATGCAAGCCCGAGACCATTCCCCTCGAACCTTCTTGTATATCCTGTTTCTTCCTGGCTAAATGGTTGGAAAAGACGCGGAATAAATTCTTTTGAAATTCCCACTCCTGTATCCTCAATCATAGTTTGAAGTTTGCCGGCTTCGTTTTTCTTTATGATGATTGAAATACTCCCCTCGGAAGTATATTTTATTGCATTGAATATTAAATTCTGAAAAATTTGTTGAAGTGAATATTCATCGGCAATCAGCTTTGTTCTTTGAGTTTCAAGCTTGATATTAATATCCAATTTTTTACTCTTCGCAAAACCTTGCATTTCATTATATATAGGAACAATTACGTCCTTATGAAGATCGAGTTCTTTGAGAATTCCTTTATATGTTCCCGATTGCATTTCTGACATGTTTAAGATTAAGTCGATTGTTCTTATAATCCTTCGACTTGCTGATTCTACAATATTTAATTCGTCTTCATAAGTATCAGCGATATCATTGATGTTATCAATTTTTAGAAGTTCCATAAAATTCAGAATAACATTTATTGGAGTGCGAATTTCATGAGATATTTGTGCAAGAAATCCCGATTTTAATGCAGACAGTTTTTCTATCTCGTCATTTATCTCTGTTAGGTTTCGATAAATTCCTACATGCGCGATTGTTTCGCCAATCTTTACTCCATATACTATTGCTTCTATAAGGATTCTTTTGCCGGATTTGGAAACACAAGCAAATTGGTATTTAGTGCTTTTAGAATTTTCATCGGGTGGATTTTTAATTTTGGTTTGGATTAATTTTTGGCTTTCAGGTGCTACTATATTTAAATAAAAGAATTTTTTTTCAAGTACTTCACTTTCTTTGTACTCAAAAAGTTCTAGCCATGCCTTATTTACAAAAATAAATTCATCATTTCGTATTATATAAATAGGATCGGGAGAAATTTCTACTAAATAATTAAAAGGGTCTTGTAAGCCTAAAAGTTTGAAACGGTCTTCTGAATTGTTCATTAATAAATTTTAATAATAGGAAAGCCCAAAGTTAATTAATTCTACTCAATTATCTTAATAACGGTCAAAATATTTTTTTATATTTGTCATTAACAAGAAGAAAGAATTGATATGAAAAGAAAAATATTGCTGTTCCTTATAATAGTACTATTAGCGTCCTGCAGTAAGTTTGGAGAAAACGGGAATGAAAAATATATTGAAGAAATTAATCAATGGCATAAGAAGAGAGAAGCCGGATTAAAAGAAGTTAAAGGTTGGTTGAACCTGTCCGGGCTCTATTGGCTCGAAGAGGGGGAGAATAGTTTTGGCAGCAGTCCAGATAACGATCTTATATTCCCTAAAGGAAAAATTAATGATCACGCAGGCAAATTTATTCTCGATAAAGGTAAGGTTTCCGTAAAGATCGACCCGGATATAACAGTACTTAATAATGGGAAAATGATTAGTGAAATGGAATTGAAGCCGGATGATGAAGATAGTTCAGCTCTTCGGCATGCTTCTTTAGTTTGGTTTGTAATAAAAAGAGGGGATAGGTTTGGAATCCGTCTAAGGGATTTGAAACATCATAATCTATTCACTTTTAATGGTATTGAAAGATATCCCGTTAATATTAATTGGAGAATTGAAGCTAAATTTATTCCGAGTTCCGGAGAAAAGAAGATTTCAGTTCCAAATATTCTTGGTAATACAGAAGAAGAGAAGTTCCCCGGTAATCTATCTTTTGAAATTGATGGAGTTCAATATTCACTCGAAGTTTTAGAAGGCGATTCTGATAATTATTTCTTAATCTTTGCAGATCTAACAAATGGTGATGATACATATCGAGGTGGCAGGTTTTTATCTGTCCCTAAACCCGATTCCTCCAGAGAAACATACATCGATTTTAATAAGGCATACAATCCGCCTTGTGTATTTTCGGAATTTGCAACGTGTCCATTACCACCAATGCAGAATCATTTACAGGTAGAAATTACGGCTGGAGAGAAGAACTATGGAGAAGGGTATTAATTATAACTCATTTTTAACGATAATAGAGTAATTAATTGGCACATAGATTGCTAACTGAAATTAATATTTTGTAAATTTTGCTAAATAAGTTTACAGTTTTTTCAATTAAAAAAAGACCATTATGAATACCGGTCAGATGATGATTACTATTGCAGCGATGATGCTTTTAACGGTTGTCATTCTGAGGGTGAATACGAATTTCTTTAATACATCGAATGTAATGTATGAAACTAAGTTCGGAGTTATGGCTGTTTCGTTCGGCACTTCGATAATTGAAGAGGCAACATCAAAAGCTTATGACGCAAATACCGTAGATATGAGTTTGGGTAATATTAATAGTTTGACTAACCCTAACTCACTAGGGAAAGAAACGGGTGAATCATATCCCGATTTTGATGATTTTGACGATTATAATGGATATACAAAAAGCACTGCAGGCGATAATACATTCCAATCTGCAGTTTTTAATGCCGTCTGCATTGTTAAATATGTAGATCCTTCCAATCTTAATGTCTTTACTAATACAAGAAAATGGCATAAAAAAATGATAGTTACTATTACAAGTCCTTCGATGGTCGATACTGTAAGAATGTCCACAATTTTTAGTTATTGGTATTTTAGATAATGGGCTTTAGTACATTAATAGACATATTGGGTTCAACACTTGTTGGCGGAATGCTTCTTTTAATTCTTTTGCGTATGAATGAAGCAGCCACTAAAAATACTTATGTCTATGGCGGTGAGTTAATTGTTCAGGAAAGTCTCGTTGAGATAGTTACACTTTTAGAATATGATTTTAGAAAGATCGGTTATTGTAAAAACTGGCAAAAAATTCCTGATCCTACAAAAGCAATTATACAAGCCGATTCAAATAGAATTGTTTTTCAGACTGACGTTAATAATGATATGATAGTTGATACGATGAAATATTATGTCGGTACTACATCAGAATTGACTGTAACACCTAATCCCAGAGATCGTTTCTT
The DNA here is from genome assembly GCA_023230485.1 of Melioribacteraceae bacterium. Taxonomy (GTDB): domain Bacteria; phylum Bacteroidota; class Ignavibacteria; order Ignavibacteriales; family Melioribacteraceae; genus BRH-c32. The sequence continues at coordinate 20,268 of JALNXG010000013.1, read as the reverse complement.
ATATCGAGTAGTAAATAAGGAAACTCCTAAGGGAGTAAATTTAGGTGTTACTCAGTTTAAATTAATCTACTTTGATGTATTTGGTCAAGAACTTTCCTTCCCGATATCTCAACCGGGACAGATACACACAATGCGAATCGATTTAAAGGTTGAAAATTATGCTGCATATGATAATGAATACTCAAGTGTATTTTGGCGTCAAGTAAGACTTGCAGCTCGTAACTTAAGGAATAGATAATGGGCGGAAAAGCAGCTCTTTTATTAGTACTTGGATTTAGTCTTATTTTCTTGGTTGTTGGTCATAATTTTAATCGACTTACAATAAGAGGAATGGATAATTATACCCGATATTTTATCGAGACAACTGCGTATAACATTGCCGTTAGCGGTGCTAATTTGGCAGCCAATTCAATATTTATGGATAAGACCTGGGAAGCGGGCTATTCTAATCTTAGTTACCAAGGCGGAATATTAAATGTTTATGTCTCTAATATGGCAGCCGGAAATCCAAACGGGAAAGTTACAATATGCCATATTCCTCCGGGGAATTCTACTGCAAGACATACAATGAGCGTTTCTGCCGGTGCTGTGGCGGCTCACCTTGCTCATGGCGATTTCCTTGGTGCTTGTGATGCTAATACTAATTATACTCAGCTGGCAACAATTGTTTCTGAAGGAACTTATGAAGGTGTTACGAAAACAATAATTGTAGAATTAAGACCTAGTAATTTTGCTAAATATGGCAATTATTATTCAAGTATCTCAAGTGCTTATCCGGCAACGGGTGATACATTTGATGGACCTTTCCATACAAATGGAAAACTTACTACTATGGGACGACCTGTTTTCCTAGGGAAAGTTACTACAAGAACAGGATTAACTAAATCAGGAACTCCAAAAGATCCAAAATTCTATGGGGGTTATGAATCAGGTTTGGATTTACCTCTAGTTTTCGATACCACGGGTATGCGATCTCAAGCGGGAAAGGTTTTTCGTGATACCACTAATACTAATAAAAAAATAGATGTACGACTTTATTTTAATTCTAATTCTACGGTAACGTTTCAGCAAAAAATTGGAACGGGTGCTTGGTCTGTTTCAAAGACGCAGAATATTACAACTCTAGCACCGAATGGAATTATATATGTTGAAAGAGGAAACATCTATACTAAGGGTGTTGTAAATGGCAATATAACAATAGCTGCAACTAAAAAGGGGACTAGTGGAGCCGGAGGAGTTTACTTTGAAGATGATTTTACTTATGCTTCTGACCCACGTAGTAACCCGAATTCAGACGACTTAGCGGGTATTATTGCCGAAGAGACAATTAGAATTCAATCGAACGCAACTACTCTTGGTAAGGATATTAACACAATGGCTTCAATGTATTGCATGAACGGGACAGTGGGTCCCGAAGATGGTCTCGTTAACCAAAACTTTCTCGGTAATTGGAATATATTTGGGGGAATAATTGCAAATGATTTGAGGGTAACGGCTAATTATAATAATGCCGGAAACCCATATAAGGGATTAAGATTCGTTCATAAATATGATGAGCGTCTTCTACTAAAAGTGCCCCCATATTTTCCACATACAAATAATTTCGAAGTAGTCTCGTGGTTTGAGTAATCAATAATATTTTAAAATAATTTTCGCACCATTATTTAATTGAAATAAACCCTAATTTACCCGCCAGCTACTTTGTATTTAATTCCACATGATTATTAAATTATAATTTGAGCCAGAGATGATCTAAAGGCTACTTTATCAAAAATAGTTCCGCACTCATTGGCTTTAGTTTTAATTTATAATCAGACGGAATTCCTGTCTCAGTTTCATTGATAAGTGATTTTAATACTTTACCATCACCTAAAATATTTTTTAATTCTGATAAATCAACATTCTGTTCGCTATTGCTATTGTTTATCGCACCCATTATTTTTTGATTATCGCTAATTCTAAAATAGATATAGGTCTCATTAACAGGTGGGATATGGATTGTTTTCCCTGTTGATAGTGCTTCATTATCCTTTCGAATATGAATTAATTTAGAAATAAAGTCATAAATATAATTTTCGTAAATAGTTCTTCCATCTTTATTGAAAGCATCTCGCAAATCGATTTGAAAACCACCCGGAAATGAAATCCTTAGTTCACCATGGTCTTCTGTTCCAACCATTCCAATCTCAGAACCATATAAGAAACTCGGAATACCACGCATTGAAAAGAGTAAAGTATAAGCAATTTTTGCTTTTGCAAGATTATCTTTTGCATAAAACATTGTGCGTGCCACATCGTGATTATCTATAAATGTAACGAGATTAAATGGGTTTTTATAAAGAAAATCATTTGTAAGAAGTTCATAAACCGAATAGATTCCTTTATTGCCTTGTAAAAAACTCACTAAAACATCACGCAAACCAAAATCAGTAAGAGCAGGTAAATTAGTATTAAAATCATGTTTATATAAATTGTCTTTTTGGTAACCGGCTAAAAATTGCGGTTCTCCCGTCCAAACTTCCCCAACTATATTAAGTTTAGGATATTCGTTCATAATTGCCGCAGCCCATTCGGACATAAACTTTTGTCCGCAGTATGGATAAGTATCTTCTCTTACTCCATCTAAACCGCTCGATTCAATCCACCATATTGTATTCTGTGTAATATATTTTTGGATTAATGGATTATCGTGATTAAGATCGGGCATATAATCTGTGAACCAACCTTTTTCTACATGTTTAATTGTGGAGCTATCGGAATATAAATCAGTAAAAACCATTTTGTGGTGTGATGCATTTAAGTGTTTTTGTTTTGAACCATTAATCCAATTTTCCATCGGAAGATTTTTCATCCAAGGATGATCATCGCTAAAATGATTTGCTACGTGATCGATAATAATTTTTATTCCTTTTGTGTGAGCTTTATTCACGAGCTCTTTATAAAGTGCATTTGAGCCAAGACGAGGGTCGATATTATAAAAATCAGTTGCCGCATATCCATGATAAGAACGGAATGTATTATTTTCCACTAATGGATTAATCCAAAGAGTAGTAACTCCGAGATCTACAAAATAATCTAATTTATCGATGAGTCCTTGAATATCTCCACCGTATCTTTTCTGTGTTTTTAATGAATCGAATGGATCATCGTATCCTTCAATTTTATTATTTGAAGGATCGCCATCAGCAAATCGATCAGGCATCACAAGATAAATTATATCCCTATTTGAAAAGCCTTGAAAACCGTTGTCATTATTTTCTCTCTTTAAAAATGAGTACTCAAATTTTACTTGGCTAATACTGTTCTTTAATACAAGTTCATATTTTCCTGGTTTCATTCCGGTTGGAATAGTAATATCAATAAAAGAATAAGAAGAATTATTTATTGGATGAATTTCATTAATCACAGGTCCCTTAGGAGAAAATTCAGCACTAAAATCTGATAAATTATTTCCATAAACCATTAGTTGAATTGAATTTAATTTCATTCCCGTCCACCAATTTGGCGGTTCAATCTTATTGATCGTTATATCTTGTGCTAATAAATTGGCGGTAATAAAAAAGAAAACTATTTTTAGAAGATTCATAAAAATCCTATTATAAAACAATTGTATTAACTGAAATCACAAAATTATTATGGCCTAAATGAGTGAGTTTCCATGTAAATTCCATTTTCATCGGGATTAGAATCTGACCAATACCAAAACCAACTTCCATAATGGGTTGTTTAAATTCAATCGGATGGTTAAAAGAAGGATTGGAAAATCCATCTTGAAATGGAGCTCTATTATATTCTTTACCCATATTCGATATTAAAGACCATCCCATATTAAAATGAAATGACATCAATAGTTGAAGATCTTTCAAAACAGGTATACTTAAGAAGCGAAATAATTCATCATTTATGTTATGTTCGACATTTAGAGAGAATACTTGATCTCCGAAGACTTCACCAATTCTAAGGGTTCTAAAAGTAAAATTTTTACCAGCACTTTCAATATTGCCTGCAAGAGCACGCATCATTTGAATAGGTACCCGACCATCTGAGAAAAGTAGATTTGTATTAATTACAAAATTTGTAGATCGATAAGATGGCAAATAAGCATAGAAATTAGAATTATATTGTGTATAAAGATTATCAAGAAAACCTTCCGATGAAATAATTTCCCCACTAAATAAAAAGAATGGTTCTCCAAAAGCTACCCTTCTTCTAAAATAACCATCTTCTATATAATTTCTAAAATCTAAAGTGAATGAAGCAGTAATTGCAGTAATATTAACGGGTGTAATTAATCTATTTTCTCTATATGTTTTGCTTCGATTAAAGAGTGAGAAATCGGAATTATTATAAGCATTTTTGTCTTCACGATAGAAGAATCCTACCCCTAAATTTAGAAACGGAAATACTTGTTCATTCACAGAGAAATTAAAACCTTTTGTGTAGTAATAATCTCTAAAGTCAACTTTTGTAATCCAGCTAAGAGCTGTCGAAGTTAGTCTATTATAACGAGTCGATTCGCCGAAAAGGTCTGTGAGCTTATTATATGCATCAAAATTAATATCTCCGGTTCTATATTCACCAAAATAATATTGGGCGTTTAAATCCTGCTTGAATTTATTATCAGAAAATCCGTAAGAAAATTCTGTTGACCAGTTTAATCGTTTATCGAAATAACTTCGACCAAATAATCCGAAATCGAGCGAATGTCCTTCGATTCTATTAAAATGATATAAACCCACCGGACCTGTAAATGATAAATTATCATTCAAATTTACACGCATAGATAAGAAAGAAAAATTATCCCAAAATGTGCGAGGAACAGATTCAACGCTGTCGATTCTTGCATAGGCTTCAATTTCTTCTAGTGTATTAGGAATGGTCTGAGTATTTTCCCAATAAGTTGAATCTTTTTTATCAGCTCCCGGAAGAACTTTTATAACCGCCATATCAAATTTATCTTCAGGAATTTTAGTATTAATATCATAATCGAAGAAGATCGAATTTAATTCAAAACCGAACTTAGCAATTCCTAAAACATTACCTTCAGCAAAAATTCGATAATCAATTGGCATTGAGATATTGTCTTTGTAAAGTTGAAATTGCTGAAAGATATTTACGAAATCGAAAATACCACCTGGATTGGCGGCGCGATTAAGAGATACTTCCAATTTTTCTAAATTGAAAGTCTTATCGGCTATATAAATTGTTCCGTAGAAGCCGGGATCGGAACGGTCTTGAGTTTCAAAATAGATTTGATAAACCGCTCTATTATCATAAGCCAAAGTATCCTTTAGGTCGAAGTAATAATAATCGAGCGCATCTTCGGAAATAGGACTTGTCAATGGTTTTCCGAAAAACTGAATATCATCGGAATAAAAATTTTGAATAAGTCTTCCACCTGTAAGAATATTAATTGATGAAGGTGTATTAGAGCTTTGTTTCTGCGCGAGTATTTCATCCTTATAAGAGGATGGTTTTTGAAAATACCCGATACTTTCGTTTTCGATAATACCGGTAATTTTAAGTGCTCCGGTATCACGTGTTGCGATTCCGAGACTAACTCTTCTATCACTAGCCGAAATATTTTTAGTTGTCTTTATCAGTCCCTTTGTATAAGCACGGAAAATATATGAATCAAGTTTTTCTTCTCTTTCTTTTTTCGCCTTCATAGCACGGCGGATAATCTCATTTGCCGGGTTCTCTTTTGGGAGTACTGTTACTTCGGGTAAATTTATTGAAATGCGCTCTAAAGGAATCATTAAATTTTTATTAGTAGTAAGATTCACTTTAATTGAATCAGATTTATATCCTATAAATGAAATAATAATAGTATAGGTGTCGGGTTTGAGGCGGAGTTCAAAATCACCTTCTGTATTTGCCGCTGTCCCTATTGAAGAATTGCTAATTCTAATATTTGCAAAGCTTAATGTCGAGCCATCGATTTTATCTAATACTTTTCCTTTAAGTGAGAGTTGTTGTGCATCTATTTTTGTAAATGTAAAAAACAAAATAAGCAGAATAAAAAAACATCCGGAGGTACTTTTCATATATTAATCTCATGGTTTAGGTAAAAATATAATATTTTAGGCATATTTGTAAACTTATTAAGTAGTTAATATGTTTCCTATATAAAGGAGATTAATATGAAAAAAATAATAATAACGGGAATATCAGGGCTAATTGGTAAAAATATATCGAATAAACTTCTTAATATGGGTTATTCGGTAGTTGGCGTAACACGAAATCCTGAAAGAACAATGAAACAAATTTTTGGATTAACGAAGTGCATTAAGTGGAATGAAGATGAATTAACAGATGAAATCAATGGTTCTTTTGCAGTGATTCACCTCGCAGGTGAGAACGTTATGGCAAGCAGATGGGACGAAGATCATAAATCAAAAATTCTTAATAGCCGTGTTGATACAACAAAAAAATTAGTCGCAGTAATAAATTCTGTCCAACAGAAACCGGAAGTCTATATCGGTGCTTCTGCTATTGGTTATTATGGTGTTCAAGCAAATGAGTGTGATGAATATTCGAATAAAGGAAACGATTTCTTAAGTGATGTAGTCTCTAAATGGGAAAATGCTTCTGAACAATTGGAAAAAGTAAGAAGAGTGATAATTAGAATAGGCATCGTTTTAGATAGGAATGAAGGAGCGTTGTCTTCTATGATTGTACCGTTCAAGTTTTTTGTCGGAGGACCTATCGGCTCGGGTCATCAACCATTCCCTTGGATTCATATTGATGATATTACAAATCTTTTCATTTATGGTTTAGAGAATGATTTATCGGGTGTATATAATGGCGTATCTCCTGAATCAGTAACGTTAAAACAATTTAGTGATGAACTAGGAAAAGCGATGCACCGTCCTTCTTTTATGAAAGTACCTGAATTTATAATCAAAATTCTTTATGGAGAAGGCGCAGACAATATATTAAAGGGTGTAAAAATAAATCCTAAAAAAACTTTAAAAAGTGGATTTAAATTTAAGTTCGCATCACTTCCCAATGCGTTGAAAATGATTTTAAATCAATAAACTTTGTTATATTACTGAATTAATTGTGGAGTTTGTTAAATGGATCCGATTAATATAATATTATTAATCAATTTAGTTGTTACAATGAGTGCGAATGCTTCAGCGGCTAAAAAGGGAGTGAGGATTTCGGTATTAAAAGTAACCGAACGCCCCGAATCTTTTCTTCAAAAATTACCTCCGAATATTTCTGCACTTATATTGATTCTTTCGATTGTAGGTGCGTTTAATATATTCGTATTGCCCGAATCATTAAAAGAGCAATTCGCTATTTGGCGATATATTGGTCTCGCACTTTATATAATATTCTCATGGATTCAAGTAATATCATTTAAGGAGTTGGGTAATAGTTATGCACAAGATGTGGTTATTCTTAAAGAGCACAAATTAGTAAGCTCCGGAATTTATAAATACATACGTCATCCGCAATATTTATCACAACTGCTAAGCGATTTTGGTGCGGGTATAGCTTTATTAAGTTTTATTATTATCCCCTTGGTAATATTGGTTGAAATCCCTTTATTTATAATGCGTGCATTTTTAGAGGAGAAATTATTGTTAAAGCATTTCAAAGAAAATTTCAGTGAGTATAAAATGAAAAGTAAATTTATGATTCCATTCATTGGGTAATATGAAAAAGTTTTTATTCATATACATATTGTTTTTCGTTACTACTTCTATTAATGCTCAGCGGCTTTACAAAATAAGCGTAGATAATAATGGTGTGCCCTCGACTCTTTCATTTGTTGTAAGGGAAGGAGTAACATTCGTTTCGCTTAAAGAAATTTCCACTCTCTTAAATGCTGGTATTTATATAAATCAAGAATCAAAAAAGATTGAATTAAAATTTGCTGATTATAGAATTAAGTTTACGGGCAGAAATCAATATGTAGTTGTCGCCGGAAGAGCAATCGATTCCCAAGATGAAGCATTGTTTCAATTACCAATATCGACTATGATAATAGGGGATGATGTATTTGTCCCACTCGCATATAGTATCGATTATCTTTCGCTTGGTTATGGGAAAGTACTCTCTTTCAATGAATCTGCAAAGCAATTAAATATCACCTCTAAAAAGTATAATGCTGCTACGATGTTTGTAGATTTGTTTAACTCGGGAAGCAATTCAAGTACAAAAAGCAATGAGAAGATAACTGGGGAAGCAGGAACAAACTCAGCTAAAACCGAAAAGAATACTTCGGCTAATACTCTCGAGACATCTTCAAAACAAGTTGCTGCGATACCACCAGTTCAGGTCCCGGTTCCCGAGCCGACTAAAAATTCAACGAATAATTCGGGCAATGAATCAAAAACAGTATCGAAGCCCTCTGCGAAATCTCCGGAAGCATTGAATTATAATATTTACGGAGCAAGCATTGAAGAAAAAGCAAACGGTACGATGATCCGCTTCAATACTTCCAAAAGAATTAATACTCCACGACATCAAATAAGCGATGGAAAGCTTTATCTATTTCTCACTAGAACGACTATTGTACCCGGAATTTTAAGTTTTATAGAGCCGACTGGTTTAGTAAAAAAAGCATCACTTAAAAAATCTGGGGGTAATAATTGGCAGTTTGTTTTTGATCTAAATGAAGGATATTCGAGGAGTGAAGCATTCTTTGATGTAGAAACGGGTGATTTATTAGTAACGGTTCACAATAAACTTTTTGAGGGTTCTACTAATAAAGCTGAAATCGAAGAAGTAAAGACGAAGTGGATTTTCGATGCAATTGTAATTGATGCAGGTCATGGTGGCAAGGATCCGGGTGCAATCGGTATTACGGGAGTTAAAGAAAAAGAGATTAATCTTGCAATTGCTCTTAAACTAGGGGCACTAATTAAGAAAAATCTGCCCGCCGTAAAAGTAATTTATACAAGAAGCACAGATCAATTTATAGAGCTTTATCGCCGCGGCAAAATAGCAAATGAAAACGATGGAAAGTTATTTATCTCTATTCATTGTAATTCATCTGCACAGAAACCGAGCAATAGGAAGGGATTTGAAGTTTATCTGCTACGTCCCGGACGTACGAAAGAAGCAATTGCAATTGCCGAATTTGAAAATAGTGTAATCCAATATGAAAATGATCCTAATAAATATCAAAAATTAACTGATGAGAATTTTATTCTCGTGAGTATGGCACATTCGCAATATATGCGCTATTCAGAAAAATTCTCCGATATTCTAAATACACAATGGAAGAAGGGGGTATCTAATCCTTCTTATGGAATTAAGCAGGCAGGTTTTTTTGTGCTTGTAGGTGCCTCAATGCCGAGTGTATTAATAGAAACAGGTTTCTTGTCTAATTACGAAGACGAAGCTTTTTTAAAAAGTAAGAAAGGGCAGGAACAAATTTCCAAAGCAATCCTCGAATCTGTCATTAAGTATAAGGCATATTACGATTCAGAGGTTAGTGAATAGAACCAAAATTAGACAATCAATTGTCTCAAATATTAGCGATGAAAGTTATCTTAAATAAAAATGTATGATAAATCAATCGACCCTATTTATAAATATGCTAGTATTGACGGTCCCATTCCGCATCATAAACTAGGTCGAACTGATATCGTTGGTATATCGAAGCTGAGGATGTGGACGAAACATTTAAGAATCTCTTCCCCGAGTATAAATAGTATCTCAGGGAATTTGATTCAAAAAAAACCATTAGGTAGGGCGATTATTTTGTTAAAAGGAAATCAGCAATTTTACCGAGGTCTTTTACGTCGACATTCCCATAAGAAGGCATAATGCTTCTATATTGTGCTTTGTATGCTTCAAAACGTTTATCTCCGCTATATGAAGATGGATTGCGTAGATAATTAATTAAACCATCTCTATCCCAATGATCTTTCAATGAAGCCAAAGCAGGGGCAAGCGTAGTTCCGTTAAAGTCTTCTCCATGGCATGATTGACATCCATTTTGTTCAATTAGAACAAGTCCGGCAGGTTTATTTGATTGTTCTTTATTTTCTTCACCCATATATGCGTTATCTTCAGGAATCATGGACATCTCATCTTTTTGAGTGAATCGTCCGATTAAAAATATTATTAAGAAAAGACCCAGAAAAGCTGCTACCCATTTTTGTGCATTTGTCATTACTTACTATTCCTTTTTATAATTATTTGCTTGAACACAAAGTTAAAATTAAAGAACGCAATTTACAAGCAAGGGAGAAATTAATGCCGGATAGAAAGTCCGAAAATCGGCTTAAACTCTTTAGGGTAATCAATATTTTTCGTAAATTATAGCTTAAATTTTAAGAAAGTGAGTAAATATGACGTATTATCCAATATTAGTAACTATACATATTTTGTTCGCCGGTATCTGGCTTGCAAATTTTTTAAGTGATTATATTCTAAGAGGTTACATTAAAAATAACCGGATGAAATTTGGAGAAAGAAAATTCATTAAGCTTTATCTCAATTTTATAAATATAATCGGAATTGTCGGTTCAATGGGGATTTTAATCACAGGGATCTTTATTGTATTCCTTAATCCGGGATTTTCTTTCTTTCAAGTTACTGCAAATCATTGGTTGCTAACCAAACAAGTAATTATGGTATTTATTCTATTCCTTATCGGAGCAAAAGTAATCCCCGCAGCGAAAAAAGTTAGAATTGAATTGGGAGAGAACTTAGAAAATAGCGAGACCCTAAAACCGGTAGTTTATGAGAATTTAAGGAACCTTTATAAGTTAAATAACGTTATTAATCTATTGGTAATTATAAATATACTGCTTGCATTAAGCAGGCATTTTATGGGTTAAAGCTTACTTTTAATTATAAATATAATTAATATTGTAGTTTACCCTTTGAGAAAAAAATGAAACGCATTTTAATATTAGGTTCTACCGGTTCTATTGGTGTAAGTACTCTTGATATAGTTAGAGAATTTAAAGACCAATTTTCTATTGCAGGATTAACAATCGACAAGAACATTGATCTTCTGATAGAGCAGATTGATGAATTTAAGCCGGATGCAGTTGCAGTAAGAGATAGAAAAAAAGCGGATGAGCTAAGAAAAATTGTTGGTAGTAAGTGTAATGTTTTTGAGGGTGAAGAAGGTATTATAGAATTAAGTGCTTCGCTCGATTACGATATACTTCTTTCTTCGATGGTGGGATTTGCAGGATTGGCACCGACAATCGAAGGAATAAAAAGGAAGAAACGGATTGCACTTGCCAATAAGGAAACACTCGTAGCCGCAGGTGAACTTGTAACATCACTTTGCGAAAAGTATGGTGCAGAAATGCTACCGGTGGATTCTGAGCATAGTGCGATATTTCAGTGTCTTATAGGTGAAGAGAAGAAGAATGTTGATAAATTAATTTTAACAGCTTCGGGAGGACCTTTTCTTAATAAGGGAAAAGAAGAATTAAAAGGCGTTACGATTGCCGATGCACTTAATCATCCAAATTGGAAGATGGGAAGTAAGATAACAATCGACTCGGCAACAATGATGAATAAGGGATTGGAAGTGATAGAGGCACATTGGCTATTCAATCTTCCAAAGGAAAGAATTGATGTCGTTGTGCATCCGCAGTCGGTAATTCATTCTATGGTGGCTTTTATTGATGGTTCGATCAAGGCACAGATAAGTACACCCGATATGAAATTGCCTATATTGTATGCATTGAGTTATCCCGAGCGCTTAGAGTATAAAAAAATTGTTACCAATTTTAGTGATATCGGAACACTATCGTTTCAAAAACCCGATGCAGAAAAATTTGAATGTCTTAAATTAGCGTATGATGTAATGGAGGCCGGTGGTACGGCACCTTGTATTTTGAATGCGGCAAATGAAATTGCTGTTCATTATTTTTTAGAAGGGAAGATAAGTTTTAATAAAATTCCTGAACTTATAAGTTATGCACTCGATACGATTGAGAACCATAAGTCGCCCAATTTAGAAACAATATTCGAATGTAACCGTATAACAAGAGAATGTTTAAATAAAAAGTTTAATTAACGGAGAGTATGTTTAATGGATTATATAATTTATTTTGTAATAACGATAGCCATATTGGTATTTGTTCATGAATTTGGACATTTTGCCGCGGCTAAGATTTGCAGAATGCAGGTGGACGCATTTGCAATCGGGTTCGGTAAAAGGTTGTTTGGTTATAATAAAATTACAAAATTCACATTTCTTGATCTTCCGAAAGATATCGATTTACAAGGCAATACTGACTATAAATTATGTCTTTTGCCATTAGGCGGATACGTAAAAATTGCCGGAATGGTGGATGAAAGTAACGATACTGAATTTTTAGAAAAAGAACCTCAACCGCATGAATTTCGATCTAAACCAACTTATCAGAAATTATTTGTAATTACTGCCGGTGTAATGATGAATCTTCTTCTTACGCTTGCAATTTTTTGGGGAATTAATTTCTACCAAGGTAAACAGGTATTTAAATCTACCACGATTAGCAAAATTGAAGCAAACAGTGCCGCAGAGAAAGTCGGTTTCCAATCTTTCGACAAAATAAAAGAGATTAATGGTAAAAAAGTAAGTAATTGGGAAGAAGTTCTGGATAATTTATTAGTCAATAATACGGGCAATAACTTAAACGTATTGGTAGAAAGGAACGGGGCGGAAGAAAATATTTTAATTTCTCGTTCTCAAATTACGGAAGCATCTCAAAAGGGAATTTTCCTGTTTCCAAATCCCACACAACCATATGTTCAGGACGTAATGAAAAACTCACCTGCTGAAGCTGGCAAAATTGCTTCCGGAGATATTTTCCTAGAGGTGAATAATGTACCCGTAAAAGACCGCGAAGAAGTAGTAACTATTATTACTTCTAATAAGCAGACTGATATACCGGTAACTATTTTAAGAGGCAAGGATACAGTTCAGACTGTGGTTAATCCCGGATTGGAAGGAAAGATAGGAATAGCGATTGCTGATGCTTATACAGGCGAATTTGAATATAAAACATATGGTGTATTCGGTTCTCTTAGTCAAAGTGTTTCTAATATTGGGCAATATACTGCTTTGACTTTAAGTATGATGAAGAACGTTATAACCGGTAAAGTAGAATTTAAGCAGGCATTTGGCGGACCGGTTAAGATAGCCCAATACGCTGCTAAATCAGCCGATTCAGGAATAATGCCTTTCTTATTCTTCCTTGCAATGCTTTCTTTGAGTTTAGCAATAATCAATATAATGCCATTCCCGGTTTTAGATGGGGGACATTTTGTTATTATTCTTATTGAAGGAATTATAAAAAGAGAGATTCCGATTAAAGCGAAGATTGCAATTCAAAATGCAGGTTTTGTTTTATTGCTTATCTTAATGGCGTTTATAATATATAACGATATTATCAGTATGTAAGATTTTCTAAATTGCTATTCTGGGCTTTGAAAAGCTCAGATAGCAATTCTTGATTATTAGCATCTTTATGTAGCACTGCTGTTGATTCTAATAACACACTATTAATATTCGTAATTACGATTCTTCCTGAATACTTATTTTTATTGGCATATCTAAATGCGATAGCTTTTTTTTCACCAGTATCAAACCATTCATATCTTCCGTCAAATAAGAAATCATCTTTCAGCTTCATTTTAATTAGTCGGAGCGAATACTCTGCGGCTTGATATAAAAGCTCTTCTTCATCAAGCGAATTACTCCTTTCAAAATTTAGCTTATTGATCGATATATCAGATGAATAATCATCTTTAACGAACCATAATTCACGACAAAAGCATTCATTATCTTCTACGAAATGGTATTGGGCGGGAATTTTTAAGGATATATTTTCAATTAAGTGAGATGTAGATTGAAGTGGATAATCATAGCCATAAACCGATGGCTTACCCACAGAACAACCCGTAATAAAGGAAATGCAAGCAATAAGTAAAATATATTTTATATTTTTTAATCGCACTACAATCCGCTTCGTAAAAATTCCGGTGTATCGAGAGTAAGAATTAATGAGACGCGGTGAGAAGCGGGTAGCGTTTCATCTTGTGAACCTGTAAAGCGCGCATAAGAATAATCGATTGTAAGTTTAGGTAAAAATAATCCTGCACCTAAAGTAATCTGTTTAACATCACTATAACCGGCGCGGACTGCAACTACATTCTTAAAATTATATTCTAAACCGGTATGAAGATCGAAACTTACCGGACCAAGATTAAATGTAGAGGTGTATTTCCTGTTTTCAAAACGGATATCAAAATCTGTTATTGGAGTAACAACTCCACCAAGAATATCGAATGAATATGCAGCACCGATTTTTAGTGTTGGAGTAATTAATTCATTTCTTCCTGTATCCCATGCAATTAATGTAGTTGTAACATCCTGAATAACAGCACCGAGCATTAATTTTTCATAAGGACGATAGTGAGCACCAACATCGAAACCAATTCCCGTAGCTCCATATTCGGCAAGGTCTCTTCTGATTAATTTAACGTTAGCACCCCAATAAAAATCATCGGATTGTCTCTTAGCAAACGTAAAATAGAATGCCCAATCGGTATTACTAAACTCGGAAATTTTAGAATAGTCGAGTCGATCTGTTCTGATATCGAGGATGCCATCACCATTCGCATCATAGAGCGCATTACGAGTATCAGGAATGCCATCAATGCTTAGACGAATAATACTAAGACCAAAACTCATATCCGCACCGTAAGGTATAGCGGCGGCGGCATAGTTATAATTAACAAGATTACCGAAATGTTCTTCGTGCATTAATGCGGCTTGCGGATAGTTAATATGAGCCAATCCGGCTGGATTCCAGTATCCGGCGGTTACATCATTAACTATTGCATTTTGTGCACTTCCCATGGCAAGTGCTTTACCACCCACACCAATAGCTAGAAACTCTCCGGCATACTTACCGATGACAGTTTGTCCATTTAATCCCACGAAAGAAAAAAGAACGATTAACGATACTTTTTTAAACATTTACATTCCGAACATATTAATGAAATAAACAGATTAGAAAATTGAGAAAATAGTTTGAAAAATCAAGGTGATAAATAATACATTAAAATAAAACCCGACGAACGCCGGGTTTTAGAATAACAATAAAACAATCTATTTTTTCTCGGTTTGTTTTGCTACTGAATTAATAGCGGCGGCAATTTTTTCTTGGTCGCCAAGATAATAATGTTTAATTGGCTTTAAATCTGCATCCAATTCATAAACCAACGGTACTCCCGTAGGAATATTTAATTCAACAATTTCTTCATCAGAAACATTATCGAGATATTTTACTAATGCGCGGAGACTATTACCATGAGCAGCGATAACAACATTTTTACCAGCTTTAATATCAGGTGCTATTGTTTCGTGCCAATAGGGTAAAAAGCGGGCAACGGTTAATTTTAAACTTTCTGTAAATGGAATATCTTTTTTATCCATATCATTATATCGGCGGTCTTTACCCGGATATCTATCATCAGATTCTTCTAATGCTGGTGGTGGAACGTCATAGCTTCTACGCCATACTTTTACTTGCTCTGCACCATATTTTTCAGCAGTCTCGCCTTTATTTAATCCCTGTAAAGCACCATAATGTCTTTCATTTAATCTCCAGCATTTTACTACAGGAAGCCATAATAAATCCATCTCCTCTAAAACAATATTAAGAGTGCGAATTGCTCTTTTCAGTAATGAAGTATAAGCGATATCAAACTTGTAATTTCCTTCTTTAAGCAGTTCGCCCGCTAATTTGGCTTCTTTTAATCCTTGTTCGGAAAGTTCAACATCTGTCCAGCCCGTGAATAGGTTAAGTTTATTCCACTCACTCTCTCCATGTCGTAATAAAACTAGTTTATACATTATTTCTCCAATTTGTGATAATCTAATTAACAAATATACATAGAATCTAAGTTTTGCGGTAAAGTAAAAAATCTGTTATCTTAATACTAATGACAAAAAAACTTATCTACAATTATTTTTCAGATGATGATTTCTTAGTAATCTCATCAAAAATCACTGAAGTGGAAAAATCTACTGCCGGTGAAGTACGCGTTTCGATCATAGAAAAAAGAAAATTTTCTGAAAGAAAAACCCCCATTAGAGAATTCGCCATAAAAGAATTTAGAAAACTCGGAATGGCTAATACTATTGACGGTACAGGTTTTTTAATTCTAATACTCCTCGAAGAGAAACAGTTCTATATTCTTGCAGGCAAAGGGATTAATGAGAAGGTGGAGCAATCCGTATGGGATAAAATCCGCGACGAGATGCAATCTGCTTTCAAAAACGAATTTTATTTAGATGGAATATTATTAACACTATCAAAAGCCGGTATGCTCCTTACAGATTATTTCCCTATTAAAGAGGGAGATACTAATGAACTCTCGAATAAAGTAGCTTTTTAATTCTTTCCGCTTTTTAATCCTCAATTAAGAAATTTTATTAAAACCTTTAGGTATGGAACAATTCTATTAAAAAAGATGTTAAGTAGTATATGAATACAAGAAGAAAATTTATAAAAAATTCGTCATTGACAGCCTTAGGCGCGGTATTATTTCCTAAATTATTCACGGAAGATATTGAAGCACAGCCTTTAGCTTCGCTAAATTATAAGCCAGAACCTCATTTATGGAAAAATGAAGAAATTAATATTGCTTGGATAGGTCATTCGACAGTTTTAATTAATTTTTACGGCAAATGGATATTAACCGATCCGGTATTATTTGATAGAGTAGGAATCTATTTCCTCGGTACGAGTTTCGGACCTTCGAGACTTACACCACCTGCATTAAAAGTGGAAGAATTACCTAAGCCCGATTTAGTTTTGCTTTCTCATGCCCATATGGATCATACTGATGTACCGACTCTTAAAGCAATAACTAAACGATTCCCAAATGAGATTGATGTAGTTGTAGCTCATTTAACTGCCGATGTGATTGATGATATGCCATGGAAATCGATTAATGTTCTCGATTGGCAGGAAGAACTGAATTTGCCCGATTTCAGAATTAAAGCGTTCGAGGTTAGGCATTTCGGATGGCGTTTCCCTTGGGAAAAAGACCGTTCTAGAGGACATTTCAAAGATGGAAGAAGCTATAATGCTTATGTGATAGAGCGAAACGAAAAGAAAATCTTATTCGGTGGGGATACTGCAAACACAGATAAACTTAGAGTAGCAAAAAATGAAAATATCGATATTGCAATAATGCCTATCGGTGCATATAATCCATGGAAACAAGCGCATTGCAATCCTGAAGAAGCTCTTACAATGGCAAGTGAAATTAATGCTAAATATTTTATCCCTATTCATACCAAGACATTCAGCCAAAGCCAAGAGCCTTTTGAAGAAGCAATTGATTGGATGAATAAAGCAGCATCTAACATGAATATTAAAGTTGGTTTAGATCAAATCGGTCAGACATTTAATTTAACTTAGGTTTTTTAAATATCTGTTGTAACAATATACCACCTACTATAAAAACCAAACCAATTATCGAAGACGGTTTTATTACTTCACCAAGAATAATAGCAATAAAAATCATGGAAAGAAATGGTGAAAGGTAAGCAAGTGTGGAAGTTGTAGCTTTGTTTTGGCTCAATGATAATCCCATTAGCCATAAATAAAAAGTAAATCCCATTTCAAAAAATCCTACATATACGGCACCCAAAAAAGAAAGCGGATTTGATACTAAAAATGAATCGAAAAAAAAGATATAAATAGCGGTGAATATTGTACCAGCCAGAAATGCACCGAAAAGTTTAATTAACTCATCTCTTTTATCAAGGAGATTAAAAATCCAAAATCCTGCCCAAATAATAGAACTGCCTGATGCGAGAACCACACCGTAAATATTTTGAAAATGAAGTGATGTTAAATTTCCGCCCGTAGCAATAATTATAACACCTAAAAATGCAGAAATTAATCCGATGATTAAAACGGGCGATAATTTCTGCTTTAGAAAAATTACAGAAAAAATAGAAATAGCTATGGGCCAGGTATAGTTTAGAGGTTGAGCTTCTTGTGCCGGAAGGAGTGTATATGCTTTCAATAAAATCATATAATATAAAAACGGATTAAGTAGACCGAGAATAATACTATTTTTAATATTTTTCTTTCTTAAAAAACTTAATAATTCATTCCTTCGTTTTAGATATGATAAAACAAAAAATACTAATGTACTTACAAACGAAGAAAAGAAAAGTAATTGAACAAAGTTCATTCCTTCTAATGTGAGTTTAAAAGCAGTAGCAGAGGTGGACCAAAGTACTACTGCCATTAATGAAAATAATATTGATTTAGTATTTTTATCAAAATTCATAAGAGAAATTAATATATTTAAAGTGAAGAATTAATTTACTTTGTAAAAATACTATTAATTAATATAGAAATATCTCATGAACATGTTACCAAACGACCAATTGACAGCAGCACAAATAATCCAATTTATCTTAGCACCCGCCTTAATGATCAGTGCATGCGGCTTACTTTTACTCGGTATAAATAATAAATATTCGCTCGTTGTAAATAGAATTCGTTTACTCAATGAAGAAAAAAGACGTTTATTTATGAAAGTCGGAGAAAGACCGATTGCCACAGAGGAAAATGTCCGCCTCGAAAGTATTGCTATCCAAATTAAAGCATTAGTTTATAGAGTAAAATTAGTACGCAATACCGTTCTTTGCTACACTACCGCCGTAGCTATGTTTGTATTTACTTCATTATTATTAGGTGCTTCTTATTTTATTTCAATGGACTTAAATATGGTAATAGTCTTTTCCTTTTTATTAGGTATGACTTTAGTACTTGTAGGGGTATGTTTTGCTGGATTGGAAACATATAAAGGTTATGAAATTATTGAATACGAAGTAAAGGTACATGAGTAATAGAGAGATATTAATTAAACAAAGAGCAGAAAAAATTTTGCAAATTTATGCGCAAGGTGCTTTCCCTATGGGGGATAGTGATACCGGCAAAATTGAATGGTTCTATCCCGAAATTAGAACGATTATACCTCTTGATAATTATATTATTCCTCGCTCACTAAAAAAATTCTTAGCTTCGTCTAATTTTGAATTTAGGTATGACACTTCTGTTTTTGAAGTGATTGATAATTGTTCTCATAGGGAGAGCACTTGGATATCGCCACAATTAATGAAAGAATATAAAGGTCTTTATAAAATTGGAGCATTACATTCGGTTGAAGTTTTTTCCAAAAACGAATTAGTCGGCGGTCTTTATGGTATTGGTTTCCGAGGTGCATTCTTTGGTGAATCGATGTTCTCTAAAGTTAGCCAAGCTTCAAAGGCGGCTCTTGTTGCTTTATTAATAAGACTTAACCAAAAAGGATATTCACTTCTTGATGTTCAATTCCTAACTGACCATTTAAAAATGTTCGGTGCATTGGAAATTTCACTTTCAGACTATAATTTTCTTCTTGAAAAAGCATGTGAAGGGGTAGATATAAGATTTTAAATATTTTTGATTCTTCTTTATTAGATAAAAATCTCCCATAAAAAGACCCCAATAACTTGGAAATTGCTTATATTTGTTAATTATATTTTTCGGGGGTTGATTGAAAACTCGTTTTCTTTTTATAAGCCTGTTTTTTTTCTTGTTGTTCTTTAAAATTAATGCACAGACTGTTGGAGGGGGATTTTTAATCGGACTTCCGCAGGGGGAATTTAAGGAAAACGTTGATAATACAGGATTCGGATTAAATCTTCATGGTACAATATGGAGTCCTTCAAAGTTAAGACCATTTTCAGTAGGATTTAATCTTGGGTATATGATCTATGGAATGACTACCGATAGACGTCCTTTTTCAGAAACGAATCCCGATGTTTCTGTGGAAGTATCCAGAACCAATAGTATAGCAAATTTCCATTTATTGTTTTTAATTTCTCCTTTTCAGGGGACAGTAAGACCATATCTCGAAGGACTATTTGGAGGTGCTTATATTTCTACATCGACTGACATTCAGAATGAAAGAACGGGTGAATCGATTGCATCTTCCACAAATTTTGATGATCTTACTTGGAGCTATGGAAGCGGAGGCGGTCTATTAATTCAAGTCGGTAAAGATATGGGTGATGTATCGCGATTATTTATCGACTTAAAAGCCAGATATATTTTTGGCACTGAAGCGGAATATTTAACTGAAGATGGAGTAGAAGTAAGATTAGGCAGCGTAAAATATTATCCAGTTAAATCGAAAACCGATTTAATACAAATTAGCATAGGCGTAACAGCATTTTTTAATTAAATATATAGAGGAACAAAATGATTG
>JALNXG010000012.1 GCA_023230485.1 Melioribacteraceae bacterium | reverse complement strand
GGGGATAATATTCTTATCGCTTATAGCCGAGCAAGACTTATGTCCTCTGATAGTGGTACTTATATTTATCTTTTGAGTATAAATGCTGTTACGGGTAAAGTGAATTATAAAACGCCTGTTGTATTATCAGGAGCAGCACTTTCAGATTTTACAAGGGGATTAACAAAGGCAATTACTACAACTATCGGAACTATTCTAAATGTTGCTACTGTCGGTAAAGCACAAAATACTTATGATGCAATTAATAATATGATGGGTTATAGCAATATCGGATTTGATTATAATTATTTCTCTTATAAAGATGATCTGATTTTTGAAATCCGTGCCAAAGAACCAATGATGAATCCAAAAACTAGAGATGAACCGGGGGAAGGTTATATAAGAGTTAATAAGAAAACCGGAGCGGTAGTTTATGCTACTTATTTTGAATTGTGTGATGGATATGCTCATATAGATAATCTTGCACCAATAGCATATTATGATAATCTAGTTTTCTTATCAGGCGAAGAAAAACTTGTCGGTTTTAATCTTGATACTGGTAAAATATTGTGGACTTTATTCAAGGAAGCTGGTTTTGTAGCTGATTTAAAATTAATTGATGGTGTTTTATATACAAAGTTTGGAATTACAGATTATAATATTTATCTCGATAAAGATGATGTGGAAATCAAAGAGAAGTTTTCAGAAGATCCTTTTGGTTTTATGGCAATCGAAGCAACGACAGGTAAAATTCTTTGGAAAGTAAATACTGAAGTTGATCCCAGTCTTCAGACACCTCAATTCTCACTCGAAAATTACTATGACGAAAAAGCTAATCGAATATACTTTGCTGATGAGCAGAATGTTTATGCGCTTAAGCTTGGAAAGAACGGTGGTAAATACGACTGGCAATATAATTTTGAAAAAAATGATCTTGGTGAAATGGAATTTGAAGAAACTTATGCAGTTCAAGAAACTTGGATTGGAAGCGTTCCTCGGACTACTTCCACCTCTACTTATATGGGTGGTGGCTGGGTAATGACTACAACACGAACAACCGGAGGAATTAGTTCAAGCGGAGCTTCAGATTTTCTTCAAGAAGCAGAAGGCGCAGAATTAACAAATACTTACAAAAGCTGGGGTAACTACTACGGTGTATCGGCAAGAAAATGCCTTAACGTTTTTTATGGTAATGATAATATATTAGTAATTGCGCCTGAAGGTTATGCAATGCTTAATACTAAAGATGGCAGCGAAGTATGGAAGACTAAATGGGATTATGATAATAAAGAAGTAAGTTATATTCCTAAACTTTTTAGTAATTCAATTGTTTATTGCCTTGATGAAGATTTAGTCTCTTTAGATATTCATACCGGGAAAAAAAGATGGAATGCAGAAGAGGATGAAAAATCAAAGTATTTCCTTTCACCTAATAAGAAATATATTTACTCAATTTATGACGAACAGATAACTGCTTATCCGATAGATTAGTAAATTAGGTTTCAGATAACAAAAACTGTAACAACAGGGGCGAACAAAAGCCCCTGTTGTTTTCCTCTAATAATCTCCATCTATTTCTTTTTATTGCTTTTACCCCTATATCTAAGTACTTTTAAAAATAAGTATTTCATTGGCTATCCTGCAAAGCTCTTCAACTAAGAGGCAATAATGAAAAAGAATGGTATTATCACTTCATCTTCGCAAGTCAGTATAAATGCAAAAGTAAATAATGATACTAAAGAAAAAACTTTTTTTGTTGTAGGAATCGGTGCTTCTGCCGGTGGATTGGATGCGATAGAGAAATTATTTATAAATCTAAATCCTTCGACAGGTATGGCTTTTATTATAGTATCTCATCTTGATCCGAAACATAAAAGTATCATGCCTGAATTAATTCAAAAATATACCAAAATGGAATTATTCCAAGCAGAAGATGGTATGGAAATAAAACCAAACCATGTTTATGTAGCTCCTGCTAATAACGAGATAGGAATTACTAATGGTAAAATTGAGTTAATTTCTCCAATCGAATCGCATGGTTTTAGGTTACCAATAGACTTCTTTTTCAAATCGTTGGCAAAAGATTTCGGTGAACATTCAATTGGAATAATTCTTTCCGGAATGGCTTCCGATGGAACAGAAGGAATTAAAGCAATAAAAAATGAATTAGGTATGGTAATTGCGCAAGAGGTTAATTCTGCAAAGTTTGATGGTATGCCATCAAGCGCTATTAATTCAGGTTTTGTAGATCTTATTTTAACTCCCGAAGAGATGCCCTCTCAATTAATAAATTATACTGCTACCAAACAAACCGGTCTTTCACCGGAGCAATTATCAGAAGAAATCTTTACTAATGCTTTACAAATAATCTATTCTACCTTACTTTCTCAGACAGGACATGATTTTTCTCACTATAAAATTAATACCATTCAAAGACGTTTAGAAAGAAGAATGGCACTTTCTCATATAGGGACTATCTCTCAGTGGTTTTACAGATCTTTTTTCCTTAGTAGATAAAAAATGGAAAATATATAAAAAAAGAGAATCTATATATTCATCACAACCTTATATAGTATTTCCTGTTTCACCTTTATACAAAAAAACTACAGAATCAATTATGAAAAAAATGAGGTAAATAATCTTATTGAATTATCTGAAAGAATTATTTTACAAAATTATATAGCTGATTGTGTAATAATTAAAGATGATGGAGATATTGTTTATACTTATGGTAGAACAGGCAAGTATCTTGAGATATCGAATGGCGAAGCAAAGATGAATATTTTTGATATGCTTCGCGAAGACCTAAAACAAGAAATAAATTATCTTATAAGAAAAGCATCAACGTCTAGAAAATCTGTTCATGAAAAAGGAATAAAAATAAAAATTAATGGTTCTCTCCGAATGGTAAATGTTGGTGTCAAGAAAATATTGCCTCCACTTGATGTAGTTGGCTCTTTTCTTGTTACTTTTGAAGAAGTCTTATTGCCTAAGATTAGTAAAGCTGATAATAAATTAGGTCCTGATAAAAAAGCTGAAAGAGTTATTAAGGAACTCGAAAGAGAATTAAAATCCGTTAAAGCTAATCTTAGAATCGTAATTGAAGATATTGAAGCATCGAATGAAGAATTGAAGTCTTCAAATGAGGAGATGCAATCGACAAATGAAGAGATGCAATCCACAAATGAGGAATTGGAAACTTCAAAGGAAGAACTACAATCACTGAATGAAGAATTAATTACCGTTAATACTGAATTTCAAAATAAGAATGAAGAGCTAACAACCATTAATGATGATATGAAAAATCTTCTTGATAGCATTAAAATCCCCACAATATTCTTAGATAATAATCTCAATATCAAAAGATTTACGTCTCACGCAACAAAAGTTATCAATCTTATCCCTTCGGATCTAGGCAGACCAATAAATCATATTGCTACAAATCTTAAGTATGAAAATCTTCTTTCAGATGCAGATGAAGTTTTGAGTACACTTGTATTTAAAGAGATCGAACTGCAGACAAAAGAAGGCATTTGGTATCAGATGCGAATCTTCCCTTACCGCACAACAAATAACATCATCGATGGTGTTGTTCTCACCTTCACTGAAATAAATAATTTGAAAGCCGCCAGTGATGAAATAAATATTTTAAATAATAAATTAGGTGTTGCGTTAGAATATGTCGATAATATATTAGATACAGTAAGGGATTCACTTCTTATTCTTGATGAGGAGTTAAAAGTGGTCTCTGCTAATCGTTCATTTTACAAATTGTTTAATACTTCCAATGGGGAGGTAGAAGGCAAATATATTTACGAATTAGATAAAAATTGGAATAAGAAGAAATTGCGTGATCTGCTTGAAGATATAATTCCCAAAAGAAATTTCTTTGAAGATTTTGAGTTAGATTATAATTTAGCATCTAAAGAAAATAAGAAATTATTGCTTAATGCTCGTCAGATATTAAAAGGCGAAGAAGGAACGAAATTGATTCTATTAGCTATACAGGAAGTATGAAATAATTTATTTGAAACGTATTATTAGGGGAAAACTAATGACGAAGAAAAATAATTCTCAGAGTAAAAAGGATTCTGTTTCTGAAAAAGTTGAAGAATTTCAGAAAATAGTTCAATTATTACAAATTCATCAAGTAGAGTTAGAACACCAAAACAATGAATTAAGAGTAACACAACAAGAATTAGAAATATCGCGAAACCTATATGTATCGCTTTTCGATTTTTCTCCAATTCCGTATTTTACTTTAGATGAAAATTTAATAATTCGAGATGTAAATGTTAATGGGAGTAAGTTATTTAATATAGTCAGGAATCGTCTGATCAATAGAAATTTTTTATACTTAATACCTCAAAAGGAAAGATTTGAGTTTGGAAAATTCATTAAGTTACTTTTTCAAACGCATGAAAAACAAACATGCGAAATGAAATTGATACATAAGAATAAGAAAATTTCTGAAGTAATTATTGAGGGGATAGCATTAGAAAATAATTTTGATAGTATTGAGACATGTCAGATTGCAATAATTGATTTCACGAATCAAAAAGATTTTGAGCATTCATTAATGGAGTCCGAGAAAAAATTAAAAGCTAGCAATGATTCAAAAGATCGTTTTTTCTCTATTTTGGCACATGATCTTAAAAGTCCGTTTCAATCACTCCTTAGCGTAACAGAGCTTCTTGCCAACGAAAATGAATCTTTAAGTTCAGAAGTGATTACAGAAATGTGCAATGGATTAAATAGCAACTTAAAAAATCTTTATGAGCTTGTAAATAATCTTTTACGCTGGACCATGATTCAAAGGGATATAATTGTTGCCCATCCTATTGTTTTTCCTATTCGGGAATCTATTGAAAGTAGTCTTGATGTAATTAGAATATCAGCAAACAATAAAAATATCACAATTGTAAATAAAGTAAGTGAAGAAATGAAGGTAAAATGTGATTTTGATATGTTTGGCCTGATAATGTCAAATCTAATTACAAATTCAGTTAAATTTTCGCATAAAGGAGGGGAGATAATCATTACCGCTTCTGAAAAAGGTGATTATATTAAAATATCTATTGCAGATAAAGGCATGGGCATTGACGAAGAATATTTAGATAAGCTTTTTGTTTTTACGGCTCCATATTCCACCCAGGGTACTCAAGACGAAAAGGGGACGGAATTGGGGCTACCTCTTAGTAAAGAATTTATTGAAAAAAACGGTGGCAAGATTTGGGTAAAGAGCAAAGAAGGGGAAGGATCGACATTTTCATTTACTCTACCGAAAGAATAAACTTGAAGTTAGGTAGTTAAAATCAGTCGTTTTGATTTAATTCTGTTTATTGGGAGTAATTCATTCCCTATTCTATGATATTATTTTATTTTCATTTAAATTGCAGTACTGAAAATATTTATTAATAAGCCGACTTAAAGTATTAATAGCTCATCAGAATATTTGAATAAAATTAAAAATAAAATAGCCAGCGTTTGGTGTGAGGAGAAAAAATGGCAACATTAGCAGAAGTATATTTAGAAAAAGAGCAAGCTTTAATCGATCAACTTTATGATAAAATCGAAAATAATATTAAGGAGATGAAAAAAATTCCTTACTTAGATTCAGAAGGTAATCCAAAAGAAGAGGCACTCGAATATTTCGTTATTACTCACGAAGCAATTACTTTTAATAAAAGAAATGGCGCAAAAAGAAAAGATAAAATTACTTCAAAAGAACTTCGCGACGGACTTAAAAATTCTTTAAGAAGCGGACCGGATTTTATAAAAGGTAAAATTAGTAAATTATACGGAAAATCTACATTTGCCGGAACTCCGCTTTATCTATTTCTAAATATTGTTGTTGATGATATCGTGAAGAAAAGTATTGTTGGTGAAGAAATATATCATCAGACATTTGGCAATAGTTTAATTGAAGGAATGGAACTCGATAATGATTTTATGCTCCTAAAAACTCTCGATGATACAAAAAAAGTATCCATGAATTACATTACCCTAACACCTGCAGATGAAGCAAAAATAAAAAGTAGAATTTCTGAGTAATTGAAAAGAAAAGATATCTAGCGTTTAATACTAAAAAGCCCCGATAAACGGGGCTTTCTTTTGATCAGAATTATAAATTAGTTATATCGATTATACTTCAGTTTTTCGTGTGTTTTATCTGATTGATGATATTGATTTTCCTCATTAATCTTAAATCTCGAAATCATTCCTTGGAGAGTAATTGTTAAATTACTCAAATCCTCTGATGCTTTGGAAATTTGCTGAATTCCTTGAGCTGTCTCATGAGCAACGTTATTTATTCCATCAATATTTTTTGTGATCTGTTCAGCAGCACTGGATTGTTCTTCACTAGCAGCGGCAACTTGATTAACCATATCGACTGCATCCTGTGCGCCTTTAATAATTTGCTTTAATGAAAGACCTGCTTTATTAGCTAACTCTTTTCCTTTATCAACTTCAGATGTACCTTTATCCATTGATTCAACAGCTTCCTTAGTATCCTTTTGAATTTGTTTAATCATTAATGCTATTTCTTTTGTTGCCTTTGTGGTTCTTTCGGCAAGCTTTCTCACTTCATCTGCAACAACTGCAAAACCTCTTCCTTGTTCGCCGGCGCGTGCGGCTTCAATAGCTGCATTAAGAGCAAGTAAGTTTGTTTGATCAGCAATGTCATCAATTACTTGGATGATTTCGCCAATCTCATCGCTGCTTTTACCTAATGCTTGAACTGTTGATGCTGATTTTTTTACTACATCGGCAATTTGATTCATTCCTTGGATAGTTTCATTTACAACTTTACCACCTTCGGTTGCAATAACACCTGTATTTTTTGCTGCTTCTGAAGCATCGGATGCATGTCGGGAAGTTTCTACAATTGTCTTTGCCATCTCTTCAATTGCGCTAGCTACTTCGGATGTTTGGCTACTTTGTTCTTGAGCTCCGGCAGCCATCTCTTCACTGCTGCTTGATATTTGGTTACTAGCACTTGCAGTAGCTTGAATTGCATCCGAGACATCAAGAACTATTGAACTGACTGATTCGCCCAGTGTATTAATACTATCTTTTATTATCTGTAAGTCACCTTTATAGAAGCCGGTTACTTTTTTTGTAAAATCACCAGTAGCCATTACCTGCAATACTTTTGATCCTTCTTGAATTGGTAAGATTACTGCATCTAAAGTATTATTGATACCGAGAACTATCTCTTTATAACCGCCTCCAAATTTATCTATATTCCCGCGTGTTTTTAGTTTTCCTTCTAATGCAGCATTAGCTAACATATTTGTTTCAGAAATTAGCTCTTTAAGTGTTTCGACTAATTTTTTTAGTGCCGGACTTATCTCATCTTGGTTATCTTTCAATTTAATTTCTACGTCTGTATTTCCTTCGGAAACACTATTAAGGGTAGTTACAACATTAAGCTGCAGATCATCAGCAAATTCATCCATTGCTTTAGCCATGACCCCGAGTTCATCATTCTGTTTAATATTTGTCCGAGATTTAAGATGACCCTTATGAAGTTCTAAAATCATAGTTAGTACTGATGATATAGGTTTGGATATAGTTTTAGTCAAAAAGAATCCAATTAATAACGAGGAAATAATAGTAAATATACCGATGATATAATTAGATACATAAGAGTTAGCAACTATCTCTTCATTTTCAGCTACTATAGTATTTGCATGCATAGTATTCCAATCTATCAAGTCTCTTAAGTACTTAGTGTAGTCTTTTTCATCATTATCGATTTTAGTAAGTAATACAATTTTTGCCTCATCGAGTTTATCCTCAAGTATTAAATTTTCATAAGAATTTAAGGATTCAAGAAGCTTCATTCTTGCAGTAATGTATCTATCAAAAATTACTTTTTCTTCTTCAGTAGAAACAGTTGCTTCATAGTCAGCAAAAAGTTTTGTAATTGTAGCACTAATACTTTTCCGATTAGCCACCTCTGCTGTTCTTTCTTCAAAGGTTGGTAAAATTAATTCTCTTCTAAATGCTACTCTAAATTCTGAGATATGGTTCAACACTAATCCCAATTTTGAAAGAGCAGTGATACTCTTTTCACCAATGAACTTATTACTTTCACCAATCTTCTTTAGCGAAACGGAAGATGATAGTAGTAGAAATAGAGTGAGTAATGTAACAATTAAAAAGCTTATTGAAAATTTATATACTAATTTAAGATTATTAAACCACTTCATTTTGTTCCTCAAAAATACAATTTTATATAATTATTTATCAACTAAAACAGTATTAACTTAATAAAATACTCTTGTTAGTCTTCCCGGAAATATCGACATTATATTATCGTATAAGTTTTATTTTTCTTAAGTTACAAATGAGTCTAATTAAGAAACGAATGGGTCAAGGTAATTTAATTCAACGGAATAAGAAGATGAGTTATTTAAAAAATAATCAAAATAACAATCAGGACGACAAAGCCCAGATATTACAACCAAGTGATTTTAAGGGAAAAAGATTTATCTTGCCCATTATGGTTTTAGTTGTTTGTTGGATAATCACCTACTTTATTTGGAATATTTCAAATATCAGAGCAAATAATGATCTGCGTTTATATTTTGAGTTTCGTGCACGTGAAGTTAATATTCTTATACAGCAGCGGCTAGATAGTTACAAACAGATTTTAAGAGACGTGCGAGGATTATTTGTTGCATCGGATAATGTTGATAGAACCGAGTTTAGTGCATTTTATAATTCGCTCCAACTTGAAGAATTCTATCCGGGAATACAGGGCATAGGCTTTTCATTAATAATTCCATCAGACCAGAAAAAGGAACATATTGATTCAATGCATAAAGAAGGTTTCCCGGAATACAGACTATTGCCGGATGGAATCCGCGAAACATATACTTCTATAATCTATCTAGAACCATTTAATGATCGAAATCTGCGAGCTTATGGATTCGATATGTTTTCAGAACCAATTCGCAGGAAAGCAATGGAAGTAGCTCGTGACTCAAATGAAGTTGCAATATCAGGGAAAGTTATCTTAGTGCAGGAAATAGGCAAAGAAGTTCAAGCGGGTTTCTTACTCTATTTGCCTGTTTATAAAAATGGAGTTTCTAACATTACCCTAATTGAAAGACGTAAAAATATACTTGGTTGGGTTTATTCACCATTTAGAATGAGGAATTTTATAGAAGGACTTTTTGGTGAAGATGCAGCGGATCTTGATGTTGAAATTTATGATGGTAAAATTGTTTCTGCCGAAACAAAAATGTTTGATTCCCAATCTTCTTCCACTGAATTTAATCCACCACTTAAAACAAGTAGGATAATGAATCTAAATGAGAATGAATGGGCAATTGTAGTTAAATCCACTCCCAAATTTATGTCAAGAATAGATAACACTTCAACAAGAGTCATTATAATTGTTGGTATAAGCATAAGTATTCTGCTTGCGATAATCACCTGGTTAATTGAAAAGAGAAAAATGTTTGATAAGATAGTAGATGCTGAAAGAATTCGTCATGCGATAATGATCGAAAATACAAATAAGGAGTTAACCAGAATAAATACCGTGAAAGACAAATTCTTTTCAATAATAGCGCATGATCTTAAAAGTCCATTCCAAGGTTTTCTAAGTATTTCAGATCAAATGGCCGATGAATCGATAGAATTTTCTCGAGTGGAATTTTTCGAATATAGTAAATTATTAAATATATCCGCTCGTGCATATTATAAACTTTTGGAAAATTTGTTGGAATGGGCACAGGTTCAAAAAGGGTCAATAAATTATATGCCAAAAGATTTGGATTTGACAAGGATTGTATCAGAATGCATTGCTTCAATACGTTCCGGAGCAATTTATAAAGGCATTGCTATCACAAATGAACTTCAGGAGAAAATTAGAGTTAATGCTGATGAAAAAATGATCGGGACTGTAATTAGAAACCTTTTATCTAATGCAGTAAAGTTTACAAATCATGGCGGAAAAATAAATATTAGTTCAAGAGAAACTGATAATAACATGGTTGTAGTCTCTGTATCTGATAATGGTATGGGGATGCCTTTTGAACTTATCAATAAGTTATTTAAGATGGAAGAAAAAGTTGGAAGTATAGGTACCGATGGTGAACCGAGCACAGGATTGGGGTTATTACTGTGCAAAGAGTTTGTTGAAATACATGGCGGGGAGATATGGGTGGAGAGCGCGGTTAATGAAGGCAGCACATTTTCATTTACTGTCAGCAAGGAGAACAAACAGCAAACCTAAAAAATGGAAATAAAATTATTATTCCTTGCTTTGACATGAATCTTCCGGGTCTGGGTTATATTTCTAAGTGAGGATCAGGCCATGAATGGCAAACGGCCATAATCTCAATTTTATTCTTGTGCTTTGAATATATATAACTTATTTTAAATTCGAATAAGGGTGGCTTCAATTAGTCTTTAGAAACTATGAAATATATTTTGTTTGTAATATGGCTTTTATTCGCTGTCAATAATTATGCTCAAAAAGTTGAGATAATTACCCCAAAAGGAAACGAAGTTTTCACATGTTCGACCAACCAATATATTTACATTAATAAATTCCCCTATCCCTTTAATCCAAGAACAAAAATAAAATATCAATTACCTGTAGCCGGAGTTGTAAAACTAAAAGTTTATGATATGATTGGAAATGAAATATCTACATTAGTCGATAATTATGTAAATGCCGGCGAATATGAGGTTGAGTTCAATGCAAATAATTTAGCAAGCGGTGTTTATTTCTATACACTCAGTTCCGGTAATTATAAACAAACAAAAAAGTTATTACTGTTGAAATGAAATTTGTTTTGTAATTAAAACTTATGCAAATAAATAACATTATTAAGTTGGAAGGCAAGTTACTCACAATGCAGTTAAAAAAAATGAGATGTGCATTATGAAAAAATATTTTGTATCTCTTTTCTTGATTATAATTACAGGTTTGTTGGTATTTTCATCCGGTTGTAAAAATTCAACCGAACCCGAAGAACCAATTAAACCGGATTCAACTATTGGACCAGTAGTTAAAAAACCTAACATATATTTATATCCAACAGAAATATGTTCTTTAACCATAAAACTTGAATTCCCATTAGGAGGCAGAATAATAGAATCTGAACCAATCTATAATGATGGATGGGTTGGAGAAGTTAGTCCAACAGGGAAAATAAATAATCAATATGATTATCTATATTATGAATCCACTTGTCCCGATGTTTATCAATACAAATCGGGATGGATAATTGATAAGGATTCACTTCTTGATTTTTTTTCAAACAATTTAAGTAACACCGGATTTAATGAAGCGGAAAAGGATGACTTCATAGAATATTGGATTCCCAGATTAACTGATTATAAATATTATATTATTTATCCACAATATTCAGAAGAGATAGAAAAGATTATTCAAATTAAGTCATCGATAAAACCAGATAATATTTTACGACTGTTTTATGTAATCAAAGGGACAAATAGTAACCAAATAGAGATTTCTATTCCAACCATACCCTCGTTCAACAGGAATGGATTTGTGATTACGGAATGGGGAGTAGTAATAAATTAAATTGATGAAGTATAGAATTTGGGTATTGATTATAATTGCTTCTAAATTAAGTTTCTTAAATAATTTAGAAGCTCAATGGAAACAGGCAGACGGACCATATGGAGGTACAATATTATCTTCAGCCATCTATGATAACAAAATTTTTGTTGGGACTAACGGAGGTGGAATATTTAGTTCAAGCGATGGCGGTAAAAATTGGGTCTCGAAAAATGTTGGATTGACAGATTTTACTATTAATACCTTACATGTTTATGAAAATAATATCTATGCCGGTTCAAATAATAATTTTTACATCTCAACTAATGAGGGAGTAAATTGGGAATCATTAAGTACAAGCTCTATTGGTCCAAATCTATGTTCTTCTATTCTATGTTTTGATAGCACAATAATAGTTGGCAGCTATGGTGGCGGCTTGTTTTATTCTTCCGATAGGGGAACAAATTGGAATCATATAAAGAATGATTTCAGAATGCAATATGGAGGAGAATATGCAGTAACCAGTTTGATCAAACTTGACAGTATAATCTTCGCAGGGACTTATGGTGGTGGAATTTACATTTTGACTAATGATGGATTTAATTGGGTAAAATCTTCTCTAACTTCAGGAATAGTGCATAGTCTCTATAATTGGGAGAATAATATTTATGTCGGCACTGAGGATCAAGGAGTATATTATTCCTCGGATAATGGCACAACATGGTTACAAATTAATTCCGGTCTTGAAGATATTGCAGTATGGTCATTAACAGTCTCGCAGAACAAACTATTTGTAGGTACTAGTACCGGATTATATTCATTTGCAAACGAGAATTCAATATGGTCTAAAACTAATCTTAATAATGCTTGGGTTTATAGTCTCTTTGATTATAAAGATTTATTATTTGCAGGAATATGGCGTTGTGGAATCCAATTCTCTTCAGATAGCGGTTCAAGTTGGATTGTTTCCGAAAACGGTTTAATAAATACAACAATTAATTCCTTTTCAAATAATGGTAATTATATTTATTCAGCTGCATACGAAGGTGTTTTTCATTCCGTTGATGGAGTTACTAACTGGGATCTTCTAAATTCTGGATTACCAAATCAACCGATACGTTCGATTGTTGCTACCGATAATTATTTATTTGCAGGTACCATAGATTTGACTAACGCAGGTATTTTTCGATCGAGCAATAAGGGTGGGGCATGGGAATCAGTAAATAATGGCATTCGATCAACATCCATTTATAGTTTGTTCGCTACGGATTCAAAAGTTTATGCCGGAACCTTTAATCAAGGAGTATATATATCTGATAACAATGGTCTTAACTGGACCCAGAGCAATGTTACAAATGGATCAATATATTCATTTACTCTTTGCGATTCGATTATTTTTGCAGGAGGAACTGCTGTTTATCGTTCATCAGACAAAGGGATGAATTGGGAAAACATGGGTTTTAATTCTAATTATTATATAAATAGCATAGCAATTATTGATTCGACAATATTTGCATGTAATTCAGAAGGAATATACTTTTCAAATATTAATGGAAATGAATGGCAAAAGAAAAATCTTTGGTCAGAATTTGCATCTGTTAATACCATTATTAAGGTGGGAACAAGTATATTAATCGGTACCGGTACCGGGATTAATCTTTCGAGTGATGGCGGAATTAAATGGGATGAGATAAATACAGGATTACCAACTTCCAAAAATATAAATGCGCTAACTGTATACGATTCAAATATATTAGCTGCTGTCGATGGTTTGGGAATTTGGTACTGTCCAATTTCAAAATTGCCTGATTTAGTTTCAGTACAAAAGTTAGAAAACGAGTTACCTAATCAATTTGTATTGGAACAAAATTATCCTAATCCCTTTAATGCAAATACAATAATAAAATTTTCAATTCCATCCACATCTAATGTAACACTTAAAATATATAATATGCTTGGAGAAGAAGTAGCATTATTAGTTAATGAAGTAATGTCTAAGGGTAGTTATTTACGAGAATGGAATGCTTCAAAAAATTCAAGTGGTGTTTATTATTACCAAATAGTAGCAAAAGATTTTGTTTCGACAAAAAAGCTATTACTGTTGAAATGAAACGTAAAGCACGTTCTACAAGTTAGAGTGCTTTATACCTTATGGTAATAGTTTGTTTATAAAAATAATTAAGTTAATATTGTCTATGAATCTAGCGAGGGAGGCGGGCTTTTCAGTAGAACAAGGATTTAAATTATCTATGGGCAGATTCGCTGTACTAAATCATTATTAATATGAGGTAGAAACTAGATCTGCATAGAATTTTTAAATAGTGACAAGTAGAAAAAATTAGATATATAATTGAAAGTGAATATAATGACACAGTAGTGAAATTTAGTTTAAGTATATAATCTTTTTAACAAGTTCGGCAATGCTGTTTTGGGCTGGCGGTTAGCGTCAACTTCGTAATATTGCAATAAATTTTCTCTCATTCGGAAAGGGGGTTTAATGAAAAAATCAGATGTGATTCTGAGAGTAGATTCAATAGCAAAGCAATTTGGAAAAATTACTGCTGTAAATAATCTTTCCTTTAGTATAAATAGAGGAGAAATATTTGCATTGCTTGGTCCTATTGGTGCTGGGAATTCAACAGATGGTTCAAATTAAAAGATCAGATTATCACTCTATTGGTTAGTGCATTGATTAGTCTTATAATTTTTGGTGGAAAAGCTCTCATAGAAAAATTCAGTAATAATAGAGTTGAATTAGTTATTATAAACAGCGACCTCCTTCCTCTCAAATTAAGTAATGGAAGTAAAATCGAACTAATAAAAAAAGAATTTACTGAGAGGGATGAACAGAAAAAATTATTAGCTAAAAAAGAAATAGATGGTATACTAATATTAAATGATATTGATAATATTGAGCTAACAGTAAATAATGAACCCGCTTGGTTAGGAGAATTGGAGAAAGCGCTTACTTCGGCACAACAGCAAATCAAACTTAAGCAATCAAATATTTCTCAAGAGCAGCTAAATAATATTTTTCAGCAAGCTCAAATAAAAATGAACTATACAGAAACCAAAAGAGAAAAAAGCAGCACCGGCGAGAAAGTAACAGCCGGAATATTTATTGGATTAATGCTGGTTGGAGTATTCTTTGGATTGTCGTATCAATTTGTATCCATAACCGGGGAAAAACAACTAAGAATAACTGAAGTAATAACATCAGCTATTAGTCCGGAAACTTGGATAGACCGAAAGATTATAGGTTTGTCTATACCACTTTCAATTGCAAATCCGTCATTAATATTTGCATTATTTATTTTAGCAATTAGTGGTTTTCTTTTATGGAACACATTTTTTTCGGCAATAGCTGCCACTATTAGCGACCCGAATACTTCAGCGAGAAGTTCTTTAATGATGGTGCCAATCATCCCTGTTGCGATTGCATTTTACGCTCTTGGGAATCCGGATTCGTTAATGATGAAAATATTATCCTTTTTCCCGCTTACATCTTCACCTGTTTTATCGGCACGATTGGTTTTAACAGATGTATCCTTTATAGAAGTATTAATATCCTTGATGATAATAATAATAACAATCTGGTATTTACGGAAAGCAGCCGGTAAAATATTCTCGCTTTCAATTTTAATGTATGGCAAAGAGCCATCTTGGAAGGAAATATCCAAATGGATAAGAGAGTCAAGGTAATGAAAGATTAATTTTATAGAACTGTTGTGATGCTATATAACTCATGTTTCAAGCCGAATACATTTCTGCATTTGGCAAATCTTAATTATTAGCATTGGTTTTCAAAGCTGCATAGTTGTTATGGGTGGCGGGTTATTTGCAACGCCATAATAAGAAAATTAGGAGATAATATAAAAAATGAAAGCATTATTGGTATTCATTCTTTTTTATTCATCACAAATTATATGTCAAAATTTATATTGGGACACTTACCAACAAGTAAATATAGGTTCTTATAGAAATATCCAAGTTAAAAATAATGGCAGTATATATTTACTGACAGACTTTGGCATTTATAAATCAATAGATAAGGGAAAAACTTGGAATGGATTTATTTTAGGTAACATTGGATCATTTTCATTATACGATGATAAGAACATCATTTTATCAAAAAATGACGGACAAGGAAATTGTACCATTACACTATTACGAGAAGATGCAGATACCTTAATACAGGAGAGTGAACACTTTGTAAGTAAAGGAAATAATAGTAGTGTAACAGTGAGCAAATATTTTATTAACAATGGAGGAATTTACGCAGTAGCAAATTACCGATTAGAGGCAAAATATGGCTACCTTTTTTCCAATATACTATTTAAGAACAAACAAGATACTTTGTGGCAAAAAATTAATTACCCGGAATATTATATATATAGTTTATTTGTTAAGGATAAGGATACTTTAATAGTTGCTAATAATAATTCAACATCGAATAGCACAGCCTTTGGTTGGTTCCCACAAATAAATTATTCTTTTGATGGTGGAACTAATTGGGCTCATTATTATGGTCTTTCATATAATAATCATGGATTAAAAACCACATTTAGTTCTGTATTGATAACGGATAAGAATACATTTATTTATAGCGAATATCCGCTTTGGGATATCGATGAATATATTTATACAAAAGGAATATATCGTACTGATGATTATAGAAAAACTAATTTCGAATTTGATCCCAAAACTGACAATGCAATGGGGTGGGATGCTTATTTAGTAGGTACATCAATTGTTAAGCTCTTAATGAATGATGCACAATCAAAGTTTTATGCTTTAACTCGAGATTCAGTGTTTATTTCAACTACTGATGGGAAGAGTTGGATTAATCGTAATAATGACCAGTATATTTCAGAAGCCATTGATTTTGCTGTGGATAGCAATGGGATCATTTATATAATATCATCAGATAGCATTTATATAAGTAAATTTGATTTAACGGGATTTGAGAATAATAATGATAATTTATCAACGGGATATGAATTATTTCAAAATTATCCCAACCCATTTAATCCCACGACAATAATTAATTACACATTAAAAGAAAGTGGTTTAGTTCAATTGCAATTGTATAATGTTTTAGGTCAAAAGGTTATGGATTTGGTAAATACTTATCAAGACGCCGGGAGACACTCTATTGTTCTAAATGGTACTAGTTTATCAAGCGGAATATATTTTTGCAAAATGCAATCAAACAGATTTTCAGCTACTAAAAAAATATTACTATTAAAATAATTTTTGAATAGAATCAGTTTGTCAAACTTTTTATCAATTACAGTTTTTATGGTATTAAATGAGATTTCAAGAGGTTGATCTAGAATCAAAAACTCAAATTT
Source organism: Melioribacteraceae bacterium (assembly GCA_023230485.1). Classification (GTDB taxonomy): domain Bacteria; phylum Bacteroidota; class Ignavibacteria; order Ignavibacteriales; family Melioribacteraceae; genus BRH-c32. Next base: position 45,836 of record JALNXG010000012.1, on the reverse strand, counting down.
ATTTTTGGGAAATATTTTCTAATCCTTGTAAGCAAAAGATCACAATCTCCATTTTATTCTTGCGCTTTATATTCATTATACTTAAGTTGATAACAGATAATGGACAGGTACAATTTTGGGGCTAGTACAGGGGACTTCACACTAACGAACTTTTTTTAACATGGTGAAATTTTTATAGGTATTATACTAAGCAAATAAGGTTATTTTTATAAAAAACTGGATTATATAAATAGTGAATCGTTGTATTTATAGCGGACACTTTGTGGCATCCGCTTAAACACAAAGATGTTATGCAAAAGAAATGTGAACATTCATCTTAGCTCATTTTTTATAATATTATTAGTAGAGTAACAAAATGAAAAAACTCTGCATAATTACATTCGTATCAGTCTTAATAATTGTCGGTTGCACACCCTGGAGCGATTATTTTTATAACTCCAGCAATTCTTTCAAAGTAAAATATCGGTTATCGTTTAATACAGAATATACTTACCACGACTTTTCGGGATTAGCGACAACATATTTTGCAGAACCGGGATATTTATTTTGCGATATTGATATGAATATCTCATTAATTAAAGAAAATGTTCCAAGTGAAGTGGTATATTCTTTAATAGAATTACGCGTTAAAGAACGTTATTCTGATGATGATGTGTTAGTTTTTTCTCCATGTGCGGTAGATTGCGGATTTTTATGCGCTCATGAAATTTTATCCATCAATTCGGATTCTGAATTGGACGGCTTATTTAGTTTGGATGGAATTGATGATAATAAATCTATTGGTATCGTTTATATCGTACCTTACTGGGTTGGTAATGAAGGTATCATCGACGGTATTAATATAAATGGAGAAAAACTAAATAATAGTACAGATCAAATTGAAAAAGAGTTTAAAGAGAATCCTAAAATAGAAGCTAAAGGTATTCCGGTTGAAGTTGCCACCGATCAGCCGGCAACACCAATCAAAGTAGCTTTAAGTGATATTACTAAACCATCTGTCATCGAACAACATATTCCAACCAATAAAGATAATCCTAACGGAAAACACAATGAAGAAATAGTTACACCGTACGGGCAGATTATAAAAGACATTCCTGTTAAAACTAAAAATGAAGAAATTGTTGAAAAATCCGGGCTATTAAATAAGTCAGGGGCAATAAAATGGCAACTAAGCAGGTTCAACCAGGGATTAAATAAATCAAAATCTTTGACAGATACTTATCCAATACTTGATAAAATAGCAGATACCTTACTTATTAACTCAGATGAAATAGTTGAGCTTCGCAGTTATACCGATAACGCTGGAGCCAGCGAGTATAATAGAAGGCTGTCACAAAAAAATGCCGAAGTCATTAAAAATTATCTCGTATCAAGGGGTGTTGAAAGTAATCGTATATTACCTTTGGGTTATGGCGAGAGCAATCCGATAGCAGATAATAATAATGCTGAAGGCAGGGGGCTAAACAATCGCATCGAATTTTATCTTTCTCAACAACCGGGCATAGATAAAGAAATTACATCAGAGCAAATTAAAGTTCTTAACTTTAACAAGGGAGCAAATGAAAAATCCCGTGTAGATACTTTGGGGATATTAACATCGGGACCTAATGTAACCGCTGGCCTCAACAATATAAACAATAATATATCCATTATAGGTGCATTTAAATCCGTTAAGATCGGAGGGCAAATTTGGATGTCGGAAAACTTAAATGTTGATAAATTTCGAAACGGTGAACTTATTCCGGAAGCAAAAACGTTCGATGAATGGAGTGACGCAGAAGAAGATGAAGAGCCTGCCTGGTGTTATTATGAAAATGATCCTATAAACGGGGGAAGATATGGTAAGCTTTATAATTGGTTTGCTATAATAGATGAAAGAGGATTAGCCCCGGAGGGTTGGCATATTCCGTCGCGAGTGGAATTTGAAAATTTGATATCAATAGTAAGCGAACTAAACGGAAATGCCTTAAAAGCTATTGGGCAAGGCGCAAGTGATGGTCTGGGCACAAATACTACCGGCTTTACTGCATTGTTAGCCGGTTACCGCGATTATAGGGGACCTTTTCGCGATTTGCACCATTCCGCATTTTTTTGGGGCTCTACAGAGTTTTTTGCATCCACATCCTGCGATCTGCGTTTGTTTTATGAAAATAGTTATCTACTATCCGGCAATAATATTTGGGGAAGCGGTTTAAGTGTTCGTTGCATTAAGGACTAAATAGTATTTGAAATTCTTTGCCTAACCAGTTCTTCAAGGCCGATTGCTTTAAACTACTCGGCAATTATATTGTTATAAAGTTGCGTTTTAAAAGTTAGTTGCTTTTTGAAGTTGGATATAAAAGAGAAATAAATTAAAGAATATTGGCGTTGGTTATCAAAGCTGAAATGCTGTTTTGGGCTGCGGGTTAAGTACAACGATTATAGGTAACATAATTTAGTGAAATTCATAAGGTTCAGAATTATGCCACTTATCAACGATGAAAGATTTATATGAAATTCAGATAAACTAATTAGCATAGACTAGTTACTTAATATATTTTGTTTGGGAAAAATATTTTTCGAAGAATTATTCTATATCCATCCTGTACCTAAAGCAACAGAAATTAGAATTAACATTATTGCAACAAGTATTTGTATGAATTTTAATGTTACTTTTTTCAAGAGTTTGTTGCCTATAAAAGCAACAGCAATTGTTGCTAATGTAGCAATAACAACGAGCAGTAAAATTTCTTGCAGACCTGCTTTTGTAAATCTTGTTGCATAAACGGTAAGTCTTGTTAAATCCACAAAAATTGATACTACTACAGCTGTTGATATGAAAGATTCTTTTGAAAGTCCTGCCTTAATAAGGAATGCGCTTCTTAATGCACCCTGATTACCTGAGAGACCACCAAAGAAACCACTTAATGCACCACCTACAGGTAACATATTCTTGCTGAATTCAAGTTTGTTAAAGAATGGAATAAAGTCAATTATTGTAAAGCAGATAAGCAAAATGGATATAATAAGTTTTACCGGAAAAATTTCAAATGTATTTCCGTTAATTTCATAAATGAAAAGAGGTTTTAGGTCAGTAATGCTTAGCAATAACCAAGAGCCTAAAATAGCTGCTAATACTGCTGAAATTCCGAAAAAAAGCAAAATCTTTGTATCTGCTTTTTTCCCAACTAGAACTAATTTGAAAATGCTATTGAAGAAATGAACTACACCCGTTAAGGCAATAGCTAAATCAACAGGGAAGAAAATCATAAATATTAGTGTAAGAATTGTTCCCAATCCAAACCTAGAAAAGAATGTAAGAATGGCTATTACAAAAGCAGCAACAGATATTATAATTATTTCTATATTTTATTTCACTAAATAATAAGTGATTCTTGTTTCAAATTTTTACTTTTTGTAAAAAATAATCAATTAAAAATTTCCCTGAAGCTGCAATCAATAAAAATATTGAACTCTTGCAAAAAGATTATTACATGTATCATCAGAAGAACATCATGTTCTTTCCGCTCGGTTTTCCATCACGTGATTTTATGTTTTTTCCTCCAGACCGAAAAATAATTCTACTATAAACTTGTCGAGTTTTGTAAATAAGTGGATTAATTATCAGGGGGAATTTACAATAGTGAAAATAAAATTTAATTAAATTATTATTTTTATACCATTATTCTCTAATTGTGTATAGTAGATTATTTTTATTGATAATGATAATATTTTACATTAAAATATAATCCAGATATACATAATATTTTGAGTATCTTGTTTAATCTAAATTGAGCTAATTGTATTCCAAATACTAAGACCGGAAATAAGTATAGTGTACAAATCAATTAACAGCAATATATTACATTTAATAGATTTTAAAAAAGTTGATTCTCTTCTTGAAGGATTTAATAAGACAACAGGTTTTGTTACAGCAATACTTGATCTTGAAGGTAATGTTTTATCCAAATCGGGTTGGCGGTCTATATGCACGGATTTTCATCGGATAAATCCTCAAACATCAAAAAACTGCAAAATAAGTGATACAATTCTTGCTAATAAAATGGGAGAGGGAGAGAAATACCATTTTTACAAATGTTTAAACGGACTAATAGATGTAGCAGTTCCTATAATAATAAATGATGAACATGTAGCCAATTTATTTTCAGGGCAATTCTTTTTCGAAAAACCGGATTCTGAATTTTTCAAAGAGCAGGGTAAGATTAACGGTTTTAATGAAATTAAGTATTATGATGCTCTGCAAAGAGTTCCAATTGTTTCTGAGAAGAATGTTAGAATTGCAATGGATTTTCTCCTTAATATGACACAACTTATAAGCGATCTAGCATTTCAGAAAGTAGAGCAGAAAGAGTTGATAGAGAAGGTAGGAGAGAGCGAAAAGAGTTATAAAATGCTTTTCGAAAGTAATCCTCATCCTATGTGGGTTTATGATTTAGAAACATTGAAATTTTTGGAAGTAAATGAATCTGCGATAAAGAAATATGGGTATAGTAAAGAAGAATTTCTTCAACTCACATTGAAAGATATTAGACCGTCTGAAGATGCACAAAAACTTATAGAAAATGTACGACAAGTATCCGATGTTCTCTCTTTTTCAGGTGAATGGAAGCATAAAAATAAAGCAGGTGAAATTTTCGTTGTTGAAATTATTTCGCACAGCATTAATTATAAAAATAGGGAAGCAAGACTTGTAGTTGCAAATGATATTACAGATCGCAGAATTGCAGAAGAAAAGATACGCGAAAAGGATATTCAATTTCAAAAGCTTTCAGCAAATGTACCAGATTTATTATATCAATTTACAAGGAGACCGGATGGGACTTACATTGTTCCGGTTGCTTCTCAAGGTATAAAGAATATTTTTGGATGTTCCCCGGAAGATGTTCTTGAAGATTTTAATCCAATCGCAAAGGTTATACATCCTGACGATGCAATGAGAGTTATTAAAGATATTGAATACTCTGCAGAACATCTTTCATATTTTACATGCGAGTTTAGAGTTAATATACCCGGTAAAGATACACAATGGATATTATCGAGATCCAATCCGGAACGATTACCTGATGGGAGTATCACTTGGTATGGATTTAATGTAAATATTACTGAGCATAAATTGGTAGAAGAAAAATTAATAGAAAGTGAAACAAGATATCGTAATATTATTGAAACCTCACCGGTAGGTATATTCATTCTTCAAAACGACAAAGTCGTTTTTATTAATCCCGGAGGGGAGAAGATTTTCGGTGCACAAACCCCAGAGCAGCTTATCGGCAAACAGATCAGAGATTTTATGCATCCCGATAATGTCGAAAAATCGACAATTCGGATTCAACGTTTGTTAAATGGTGAGACAGGAATTTATCCAGTCGAGAATAGATACATCAAGTTAGATGGAGAAATAATTGAGGTAGAAGTGATGGCTACTTTACTCAGTTATAAACATGAACCGGCCATACAAGTTATCTTTATTGATATTACTGAAAGAAAAAGGCTCCGCGAAGAACTAGAAAAACTGAATGGTGAACTTGAACTAAAGGTGGAGCAGCGTACTGCACATCTTGAAGAAGCAAATAGAGAACTTGAATCATTCAGTTATTCTGTATCACATGATTTAAGATCTCCTCTTAGGCATATAAATGGGTATGTTGATTTGCTTTATGCTAAGTATAAAGATAAATTTGATGGCAAAGCACTCCATTATTTAGAAACAATTTCATCTGCTTCTAAGCAAATGGGGACGTTAATAGACGATTTACTTCAGTATTCAAGAACAGGACGAGTAGAATTTACAGCAATTGAACTGGATCTAAATGTTCTTTTAATTGAGGTAATGAAAGAAATAGAACCGGTATTGAGAGGAAGAAAAATCAATTGGGATATACAAGAACTGCCAAAAATTCTTGGGGATTATACTCTGTTAAAACAAGTATGGATCAACTTGTTAGACAATGCTGTTAAATATACACGGAACCAACAATTGGCAAAAATATCGGTAGGGTATAATATAAATGATAAATATTTTGTATTTTTTGTTCGAGATAATGGGGTGGGATTTGATATGAATTATGTTCATAAATTATTTGGTGTTTTCCAACGGCTTCATTCTCCAAATGAATTTGAAGGGACAGGGATTGGATTGGCAAATGTTCAACGAATTATTCATAAACACTCGGGCAAAGTTTGGGCGGAATCTGAACCCGGAATAGGAGCATCTTTTTATTTTAGTTTACCTATAATGAGAAAGGGAATAAAGTGATTGAATTAAAAACTATTTTATTGGTTGAGGATAATCCTCAAGACGTAGAGCTTACTATTGAAGCACTATCTGAATATAATCTGGCAAATAATGTTATTTCTGTTAGTGATGGTGTGAAGGCGATGGAGTATCTGCGTTGTGAAGGAGAATTTAAAGGAAGAACCACAGGAAATTCGGCTGTTATACTATTAGATATAAAAATGCCTCGTATGGACGGAATCGAAGTTTTAGAACAAATAAGAAAGGATGAAAAATTAAAACATATTCCGGTTGTTATGTTAACTTCATCTAGAGAAGACCCCGATTTAAAAAAATGCTATTCTTTAGGCGCAAATGCTTATGTTGTAAAACCGGTTGATTTTGGAGAATTCATGGAAGCTGTAAAGCATGTAGGTGTTTTTTGGGCAGTACTAAATGAACAACCACCAAAGCAATGATTATGGAAAAAAATAATAGTTTTATGAATACAGAGCTTAGATTACTCATTCTTGAAGATTCTTTACACGATAAAGAGCTAATTATTGAGCAATTGCTAGAATCCAGATTTAAGTTAGATGTAACTCATGTTGATAGAGAGAAAACATTTACGGAAGCTCTAAGAAATTATAAATACGATTTAATCATATCGGATTTCAAACTTCCCGGATTTACTGCATTTGGAGCATTAGCTATATGTAAAATAATTTGCCCTGAAGTTCCTTTTATATGTGTTTCAGGATCCATAGGAGAAGAAACGGCGATCGAATTATTAAAAGAGGGTGCATTTGATTACATATTGAAAGATAGGCCCGAAAGGCTTCCGCATGCAATAAAACGTGCGTTAAATGAAGTAAAAGAAAATGCCGCACTTCAAAAGACAGAAAGAGAACTTTTAGAAAGTGAGATACGATTTAGACAGGTAGCAGAAACTGCTCAGGAATGGATTTGGGAAGTTGATACCGAAGGAATGTACACTTATTCAAGTCCAGTAATAGAAATATTGCTAGGATACAAGCCTGATGAAGTAGTAGGTAAAATGCATTTTTACGATTTTTTCGCTCCTGATGTAAAAGAAAGCCTTAGAAAAATGGCATTTGAGGCTTTTAATGAAAGAAAACTTTTCAGGAATTTTGAAAACAAGAATATACATAAAAATGGTAAATCAGTAATTTTATCCACAAGCGGAAGCCCAATATTTGACAATAATGGGAATGTAAAAGGATATCGCGGAGTGGATGAAGATATAACAGACAGAAAAAAATCAGAGGATGCACTAAAGCAGAGTGAAGAAAAATTTCGTAATCTATTTTACAATCATTCGGCAGTAAAACTGATAATTGATCCTGATACAGGAAAAATTATCGAAGCCAATGAAGCTGCAGCTTCTTTCTATGGCTGGCAAATTGAAAAACTGCAAAATATGAATGTTAGTCAATTAAATGATTTAACTACTGAAGAAATAAGAATTGTAATGGATAAAGCTAGGACTCTGAAAAAAAATCACTTTGAGTTCAGGCATCGTAAGGCAGATAATAGTTTTGTTGATGTTGAGGTTTTCAGCAGTATAATTAAAATTAGTAATAAGGAATACCTTCATTCCATTGTTCATGATATTTCAGAGAAGAAAAAAGTAGAAGAAAGACTTAAGCTATTAAATCGAGCTGTTGACTCAAGCAATGTAGCGATTAAAATAACTGATGCTAATGGTCATATTATTTATACAAATCCTTTCTTCTCACAACTATCCGGTTATTCAGCTGAAGAAGTTATTGGAAAAAATCCCCGGTTTTTAAAATCCGGGACTCAGGCAAATTCTTTTTATAAAGAGCTTTGGGAGACAATTCTATCAGGAAAAGATTGGACAGGAGAAATTCAAAACAAGAGAAAAAATGGCGAACTCTGCTGGGAAAGATCAAGTATATCTCCAATAGTTAACAATGATGGAATTATAACTAATTTTGTTGCAATTAATGAGGATATAACAGAAAAGAAAAAGATGATAGAAGATTTGACAGATGCAAAAGAAAAAGCTGAGGAAATGAATAGAGTAAAAAGTTTCTTTTTTGCTAACATGAGTCATGAACTTAGGACTCCATTTGTTGGTATTATGGGATATACAGAATTTTTGTTTAATGAAATTGAAGATAAAGATCATAAAGAAATGTTGAATGGTATAATGAGTGCTTCAAGAAGAATGCTTAGTACATTAGACAATATTCTAAATTTGACAAAGATTGAATTTGACAGACTCGAACTAAATCTTAAACCGACTAAATTGAAAGATATTTTAGATAGATTAGTTAACGAATACCAGATCCAAATTGCAATTAAAGGTTTGAAATTAAATATCAATAATTCCAATGAGGAGTTGATTTTTTATACAGATGAAAGTATTCTAACTGAAATTATATCAAATCTTTTTAGTAATGCGATAAAATATACAGAAAAAGGTACTATTGAAATATATTCAATTATTGAGACTGAAGAAGAAAATAAAGTTTTAGTAATAGAAATACTTGATACCGGTATTGGTATCCCATTAGATAAGCAAAGTATGATATTTGATGAATTTAGACAAGTAAGTGAAGGGATTGCAAGAAATTTCCAAGGTTCAGGATTGGGACTTACAATTGTAAAAAGAGAGCTTAATCAAATAGGTGGAACGATTTCGGTAAACAGTGTTGAAGGTAAAGGCAGTACATTTACTATAAGACTGCCAATAGAGATTTACGAAGAGTGAAGTTTTATTTTGTGAAAATCTATAATTCCAATTGGGTCTGTAGAGGACAATTTATCTTGGATTAGATATCTTTATATTTTATTTCGAAAATTAAATAACCGGTGGTTTCATATGGTGCTCTTTCTAGTACAATCCGCATTCCAAAATGAATTTAGATCTGGTTCGGATTATATTATGCGATAACAAGGTCATTTAATATATAAAAAGTTTTCCGAAATATTGCTCACTTGGTCAAATGATTAAAACGCATAACCTATTTAATATAACACGCTGTTAGCCACTTAATATGATATCAATAAAAATGAAATTTAGTTCTTCATTATTAAGATGGAAAGATGTTTTTAAAAGGATAGCCGGTGAAGGAATATATCCACATGAATTGTCTTTTCTTCTTGATAGTCCGATTCGAAAACTAATTCTGTCACCGAAAAAGCTTGTTGATCGTCTTCATGTATCTAACAACTCAAAGGTTCTTGAGATTGGTTCTGGACCTGGATATTTCAGTATTGAAGTTGCTAAAAGAATACCAGATGGATTTCTCGTTTTGTTTGATATACAGTATGAAATGCTAAAAAAAGTTAGTATGAAATTAGAACGAGAAAGAATCAAAAACGCAATAGCTATTCAAGGAAATGCGATTATTCTTCCGTTTAATATTGGTGTCTTTGATATTGTATTTTTAGTAACTGTTCTTGGTGAAGTTGAAGATCCAAATATATGTCTTCATTCTATTTACAAAGTGTTGCGAGTCGGAGGAATTCTTTCAATAACCGAGATGGAGGGTGATCCTGATGCTCTATCACAAGATGAAATTAATCAATTAGTTGTTAATAATGGTTTTGTTTTTTTAGAAAAACATCCTTCATTCAAAGGGTTTACTGTTAATTATAAAAAGATATCACAATGTAGTGGCTAACCAGTAACTCAAAGCGTCTGCTTTAAACATAACTGCATTAGTGTAATTATAAAATTGAGTTGTAAAAGTTAATGACTCATAGGATGGGATGAGGATAATTTACGATTGAAACAAGTAATATTACGGTAATTCTTTCGGTTCAGCTTTTTCGACTATTTCCGTTATTGTCTTATAATAAATTAAATCCAATTTTTCTTTAGGATATGTTTGGAAACTCGCAGATCTATTTATAACTATTTCACAGGTTGAATATATTAATTCCCGAATAACTCTCGAGCTGCCAAATAATAAAGATTCAGGTAAGCTTTCGGGATCAATATTATTAGTTACTTCAATTTCTTGTTTCATTTTCTCTCCAAGTAAATTTTTGCTATCTGCGTAAGTAATAGGTCATCTTAATTTCAAAACTGAAAAACTTGAATGGATTAGGATTCTAATCATACAATATCCAATACCGATCACTAATGTTTCCACAAATATACTTTCACGTTATTTATAAAAAAATATAAAATATTATGATAATTAACTTATTTTAAGGTAAGCCAATTTTGAGCATGAATTTTTATATGGAAAACAGAGTAATATTCGGAAATCTCAATAACAAGTTAACTATTGGCGAAGAACACTTGGTAGAATTTCTCGATCAATCTTTACCAAAAGATACAGAATGGAAAATTGATCAAGGAATGGAAAATTATAATGGTTGGTTAATATTTCTCCAACCTTATTTAAACGGAAGTAGACCTGATATCGTTCTTTTTAATCCTAAAACAGGGTTATTAATAATAGAAGTTAAAGACTGGAATTTGAAAAATTATTCATGGAAGCATGAAAATGATAAACAACGTACTTTATTTGTAAATGATGGAAGAGGTACATATCCCATAAAATCTCCCGTTAAACAAGTTAATTATTATAAAGAAAAATTAACTGGTCAACTTCTGCCTCAAATCGGAGAATCTATTGATAACAATAAGAAAAGTTATGGTCTAATAAAAACAGCAATATATTTCCACAATGCCTCCACTTTTGAAGCACGGGAATTTCTCAAAGAGGAGATTGATAATTTTAAATATTTTCCTGTTTTCGGAAATGATTTACTAGATAAAAACCGAATAAATGAAATTGTTCCGGATATCAATCGTAAAAGCTATTTTTGGAAAGAATCTTGGAATAAAGAAATTATATTTTGGATGAGTCCACCTTTCCATAGTATAGAGCAAGGAACACCGCTAAATTTAAATAAGTATCAATTGAAGTATTCTGATCCTTCCCCCGGTCATCACCGTATTAGAGGTGTTGCCGGAAGTGGGAAAACACAAGTATTGTCTTATCGAGCAGCTAATTTAGCTTCAAAAGAAAAAAATGTATTGATCCTTACCTTCAATATAACACTTTGGCATTATATACGTGATATGATTCAGCGTTCAACATATAGTTTTGATTGGAAGCATATATCATTGAATCATTTCCATGGATTTTGTAAGGATATCCTAAATGAATATGGACAAGAATGGCCTTCTGATTTTGGTAGTGATGAATCTGTTTTTAGAACAGGTGTTCCAGAATTAATTCTAAGTATAGTCGTTGGTAAAGAACATTTCAAGTATGATGCTATATATATTGACGAAGGACAAGATTACTTTTATGAATGGTATGAAATGCTGTGTGAATTTATAAATGATCGCGATGAGCTTGTAATCCTTTCCGATAAAAAACAAAATATATATGGACGTGATCTAGATTGGCTAGACAAAAGAAGAAAAGGACTTGAGAAATTTGGGGACTGGATTGAACTAAAAACAATAATCCGTCTCACTGTCAAAATTGCCCAAGCATCTAATCGTTTTAGTGAACATTTCAAATTAAACCAAGAAGTCAAAGTCGATAGCATTGATCATCCAAATTTATTCAATAAAAAAGAAGATCATTTTTTATGGTGGAATATTGATGAAAAATTATGGTTAGATAAAGTTGATGAAGCATTAAACCTTATAAATAAGGATAATTATCATCCCTCAGACACTGTGATTTTACTACCAAACAAACATTTTGGAATGCAATGCGTTGAGTTCTATGAAAATAAAAAAGTTCAAGTTAATCATGTTTTTGAAGATGAGGAAGAAAAGAAAAGTCATAGACACAAAAGATCCTTTTGGATGGGGGATGGTAGATTAAAAGTATCTACAATCCATAGTTTTAAAGGGTGGGAAGTGATAAATGTAATCTTACTAATTCCACAAAAATATTTTGGGGATAGTTATCGAAATGATTCATTAGTTTATACTGCAATGACAAGAGCACGACATAATCTTATTGTCATCAATGCCTGTGAAAGATATTATAAATTTGGAGAACATCTGGATAAATTATGGGTGTGATTACATTACCGAAAAATAAAAAAAAAGCCCAAAACTATTATGCGTTGGGCTTTTAATTAAATTTGCGGAGAGAGCGAGATTCGAACTCGCGTTAGAGTTTAATCCCTACTACGGTTTAGCAAACCGTTGGTTTCAAAACAGTCTAATATAAATCTTTTCTTTTATCTCACATGTTATGCCATGTTTAACCAAATTCCCGGGAATAAAGATTAAGAAAGCTATGAGCAAGATATCCTCTCTTTCTTTCTACCCTTCAGAGATTTTAAATTGCTATAAATAGACATATACATTTAATATAATAATATTTAAGCAATAAGTTTCTGTTTTTGAGAAATATATTGAATAATATGTTAGAAAAAGTTACATTTAAGACCAAATATATGCCAATAATTAAAAATATTGTCCAATATTTGGGGATATGTATAATGACAAGAATTAATATAAATAAAAAAATTATTGAAAAGTTTAATAATCAAAAGAATTTTTCACGCGAAGAGCTTCTACAATATTGTAAAAAAATCGATTCTGATTTAAATATTAATACATTTGCATGGCGTTTGTATGATTTAAAGAGTAAAAACCTAATCCATGAAATAAAACAGGGCCTTTATATAGTATCCGAAAAACAAGTTTTTAAACCAATTATTGAAAAAAAAATAAAAACTATAAATAAGTTACTCAATGAATTCTATAAAGATGTTAAAATTGTCTATTGGTCAACTGCATGGTTAAACAAACTGTCGCTTCATCAAACATTCCATAATTTTTTTATACTAGAAACCGAAAGAGATTTAGTTGAGAGCATTTTTTTTAAATTGAATGAACTAAACATAGAAAATATTTTTGTTAATCCTGATTCAGAAATTATTAATAGATATGTAATTGGAAAGAATGAGCCAATAATTATAAAAAACTTAATTTCAAGATCTCCTACCGTAAAAAGCGATGAAATAAATATATCTACAATTGAAAAAATACTTGTTGATCTTTTTGCAGATTCAAAAACATTTTATATGTATCAAGGACATGAACTAAAAGTGATATTTCGAAATGCAATTGACCAATATACAATCAATTATACAACTCTTTTTTATTACGCAGGACGTAGAGGGAAAGATAAAGAAATTAAAAAATACTTGAGGAAAAATTTCAATGAGGTCATAGGGGATATTATTAATGATTAAAACCGAATGCATTTCAAGAGAATGGATATTTCACTTCAGAAAAGAACCAAAATATTCAAGAGTTGATTATGTTTCATTGGAAAAATGATATTAGCTCTTCATTTAGTAGAAGAGTTGTGTCTCGAAAATTTAGAATTTATTTTTAAAGGGGGGACTGCATTCTCAGTTCTTTACAATGAACCTTTTCGTTTTTCTATTGACGTGGATATTATAACAAAAAATAATAAAGAAGAATTGGAAGTAATATTTTCAAAAATTTTAAAGTCATCAAATTTCAATAGATTTGAATTTGATCTCCGCAGGAATCTAAATAATATACCTAAATACCATTACAAATTTTTTTACAAATCTGCAATTGACGAAAAAGAAAGTTATATATTACTAGACGTTCTATTAGAAGAAAATTCATATCCTGAATTAATTGAGAAGGAAATTTCAAATGTCTTTATATTGACTGATGGAAATAAGGTGAAAGTAAAACTACCTACTATTGAGAGTATAACTGGAGATAAGCTAACTGCTTTCGCACCTAACACAATTGGGGTGAGATATAATACAAGTAAACATATTGAAATAATTAAGCAATTATTTGATGTTGGTTACCTTTTTGATAGCCTAACTCATTTTGAAATAGTTGCTATCTCTTATCGCCGAATAGCAGAAAAAGAAATACAATATCGTAAATTAAATATAAATATTGAACAGGCATTACAAGATACTATTGAGACGGCTTTAATCCTTGGCAGAAGATCGGGGAATAAAGATGACAATCAATTAAAATATAATGAATTAATAAAAGGGATAGGAAGTTTTCAATCTTATACAATAGCGAATAGATTCTATTTAGATACAGCAATTGAATGTGCTGCTAAGGGTGCTCTCTTGGCTGCAAAAATTCTCAAAAATAATCATGACTATGTTTCTCCAATTGAACAAAATATAGATTTTAAGAAATATCTAATTAATAACATTGAATATAATTTTCTGAATAAACTAATTAAAATACCTAATAATGCTCTGTATTATTGGTATGAGGCAATAAAATTATTGAATTGAAAATCGGAAGGTTACAGACTTCTTTCTAGAGTAAGTCTGAATAAATATTTGCGGAGAGAGCGAGATTCGAACTCGCGGTAGAGTTTAACCCCTACGACGGTTTAGCAAACCGTTGGTTTCAGCCACTCACCCATCTCTCCGAGTATTTAGCTGTTTCATTCTTTTTAAGAACCCTAAATTACGAAATTCTTAGCTTAATAAGCAACAACCATTTCAATACAATTACACATGCTAAATACAATAATAACGATTTTATCAATTCAATTATATATGAAAATACAACTTATATGTTAATCTAAAATTCCTACCTGCTTCGGGCATTATCGATTTGACTCTCGATAAATGATTGCGATATTCTTTATTGAATATATTATCCACTGTAAAACTCATATTATGAATTGTTTCGCCCGCTTCAAAGCTATATTGAACGAAACCATTAACAACCGCATATCCTGCTGTCTGCTCTTCAAATTGATCCAACTTCTTTTGGCTATTCGCAAGTTCGATACTCATTCCTGTAATGAATTGCTCTTTAGTATAAGAGAGCTCAACCAACCCTTTCAATGGTGGAATTTGTGGAAGGGGATTACCATTCTCTAATTCACCAATTGTATAACTGGCCGAAGTACTAAATTTTAGTGCATCTGTTAGATAAAATTCAGCCTGAAATTCACTTCCATAGAGTCGAGCTGAAACGCCTGAAGTAACATAAATAGGTAAGAATGTAGAATAATTAATTTGCCCGCTATTGCGGGGAATTATATAGTTGGTAAAGTAATTTCCATAAAAACTCAAGTGGAAGAAGAGTGAACCGAATTTATGATATGCAAAAAATTCACCACCATAACCCGATTCGGATTTAAGATTAGGATTACCGATTTCATATGAATATGCCGCAAGATGAGGTCCTTCGGAAAATAGTTCTTCGATTGTTGGAGTACGGGAGGTCTTACTGATATTAGCTCCGATAAATACTTTCGATGAAATCTCAATCAATCCCGAAAATGAAGCTGATAAATTATAGAAGTTTAATTCCTGAATAGCTCCAATTGCCGAATTTTGTTTCTTCCGAAGCGGACTAATATTATCATAGCTGAAACGAAGTGCAGATTCTAAATGCAATTTCTCGCTAATATTAATTTCTTGAAATATATATCCGGAAATATTCAGGGAATTGGTTGGAGAAGTAAATACATATCCACCAGCAGTGAATTTTCTATAATCAGATGATACACCAATAACACCTTCGCTGAATGGTTTTATTTCATTATTATGAAACTCTAAATAACCGGCATAATTTTCGATTCTAAATTCTGAACCGATCTTGCCGGAGCTTTCAAATTCTTGATGACGATAAACGGTTCCCGTGAATCCCAAATCAAATTTATCGAATGAGCAATCGGGCAATAGATAATTTAGGCGTGTATTAACCTGTCGGCGGAACATTGATATATCTACTCCATTCGGATGCGCTCCTACAAATCCGCCCGGGACTCCATAGTCTAATTCATAATTATTGAAAGAAGCTCCAAGTGAACTTCCGCCGAAGAAATAGTTTGCTCCACCGCTGAAATTAAGATTTTCAGAAGATGAATTTTTCAATGTGCCAATTGGAGTGGAAAGATCCGAGGTGCTCCTTTTAGAAAAATTGAATTTCAGTGCGACAGGTGATAAAGGGATTTCTGCTGAAAGATCACCTAATTTCCCTTTATTTGCTGATTCAATATAAAATCCGCTTGTGCCATAAAATGAATTATGTATTCCATTTGGGATATCATTTTTAATAATATTAACAATACCGCCGAATGAATTGGAATTTTTCGTAAGTACTTTTGGTCCGCGGATAACTTCGATCCGCTCCGAACTAAACGGTTCAATAGTTACAGCATGATCGGGTGATGTTGCCGAAAGATCAATAGTTTTTACACCATCCTCACTAATTAAAACTCTATCACCACCGAGACCTCTAATAACCGGGCGAGCCGGTGCAGGTCCCATAGACCGCACTGCCAAGCCCGTTTCATTCTTCAATGTCGATGCTAAGTTTTGACTTAAATCTTTCTGAAGAGTTTTTCCTTTGAGAACACTCGTTAATTCACTCATATCCTCAAAGAGGGAAGTGGATGTTCTATCAGATATTATTACCGTTGATATTTCTATCACCTTCGGGACTAAATAGAGAATTATATTCTGCTTACTACTGATTCTTTTTGAATCTATTATCTCCATAAATTCTTTATACGCAACGTGTGATACTTTTATGGTGAAAGTTCCGAGATTCATCTCTCCGAAATTAAATACTCCTAAGGAATCAGAGGTGGTGAATCGATTCAGCCCTAATATTTGAACAGCTGCATTCGCCACAGGTTTATTCGTCTCTATATCGATTAAAACCCCCTTAATCGGGAGCGAATATAAGGCAGAAGAAAAAAGTATAAATAGAAAAACTATTTTGAGCCAAATACCATTTCTCAATTTAATCACTTTACGATAACCGGAATTAGTCCTGTTCGATAATCGTTATGTCCTTCATGAACGATATAAAATTCGATAGTAGTATTACCTTTTTTAATTCCTTCGAGATGAAATTCATATCCACCTTCTTCACCGGGATGTTGCCAAATTCCGACCAATGAAGTATCCTCGATTTTCCAATCGAGTTTTACATTTTCACTTGTAGGTGGTGGAATTAATTTCTCTTCGCTATTATAGAATTGAACAGAATAATGATCGCTTCTTTTGCCGACTTCTGCGTACAATGTATCGGTAGTTACATTGCGTAATATTTTTACTGTAATAGCACCGGTAGCATCAGAGATTGCCATTCCGAAAGCTTGGAAATGGTCTTCTTGAGCACTTACAGGGTTATCGCCTTTACATCCATTTAATGCAATAAATGATAATAATATTATAGTTATATATAGTATTGACTTGATCTTAATGCTTTGCATTAGGTCCTCCTTTAAATAAGATTAATAAAAAAAATAGAAAAATCTTATATTGTAGGGGGTGCTCGGAAATGATTATTGAGGTTGAAGTCTCTTTGAAAAACATCCTTACTATTTAATAATACTATATTAAAAATAGGGATTTCAATTGACTCTATTGGTTCAAAATTATTTTCAATTGCTGATTGGTTTGCTACCGATTGTACTAAACTGCAATATGCTTTTGGATGTGAAAAAAGTACGTTTGTTTCTTTAGAGTTGTCAATTAATGTAGGGATTAGAAGTAAATTGGAAAAATGAACATGGAGAGTTATAGCTCCAATTAAATGGAGATATGATATAAGCACTAATAACGATATCTCTTTTTTTTGTTTTTTCATTTATCAATTAAGTAAAATAGGACATTATATATAATAATATTATTATTAAAAATCAATACCAAAAAAAGTGTACTGCATTTTAATTATAGATTGTTAATTTGTATATCGGAATTTTAGATAATTACATCTTTTAATAGTCGGATAGCTGATGAAAAAAATAATAATCCTATTTTTTGTTTTAATCTTTACATTTTTGGAAAAATCACATTCTCAAGACCTTGGTACTTTAAGAGGAGTGGTAACTGATTCAACTACTAGTGAAGCACTAGCATTTGGAAATGTTATTGTACTTGAATTAAATAGAGGTGCTTCTACTGATTCAAGGGGTTATTTCTTAATACCGCAAATTACTGCAAATAAGAATCTTACTTTAAGAGTTTCTTATGTAGGATACCATACTAAAGATATTCCTATACGTTTAACTAAAGGCAAAGTTACACAATATAATATTGCCTTAGCCCCTTCAACTATCCAAATGCAGGCAATTGAGAAGATTGGCGAAAGAGTAATCGAGAAAAACGAAACGGATATAAGTCTGCAAAGAATGGCAATTAGGCAGATTGAAGCACTTCCGCAGGGAGTGGAAACCGATGTATTTCGCGCTCTTCAATATATTCCCGGAGTGCAGTCCACTGGAGACGTTTCAGCTCGTTATTTTGTAAGAGGCGGCGGAAGCAATCAGAATCTTGTCTTAATTGATGGTATTACGATTTATAATCCTTTCCATGCATTAGGTCTTTTTTCTGTAATCGATCCAGATATGATCAATAATATTGAATTTTATAAAGGTGGATTCGCTGCTAATTTCGGTGGAAGGCTCTCTTCAGTATTAAAGATTTCTACGAATGATGGTAATAAAAATAAATTCGGTGCGAAGGCATCATCGAGTTTCTTAACCGGTAAATTACTTCTCGAAGGACCTCTTCCTCACGGTTCATTTATTCTTACAGGGAGGAAAAGTTATTCAACAGGGATATTAAAGAAATTCCTAAATGATCAAACTGTTCCGATCGATTTTCATGATTTTTCTTTCAAGGCAAATTTCGCAAATCCCGATTTTATTCCGGGTAGTAAATTTTCATTTAATGGATTTTTCTCAGGGGATAATATAAAAAATGACGATCCCTTTGTTGAAGACTTCAAGTGGAATAATCAAGTATTAGGATTCAAATGGTTCCAAGTTGGTGATAGTCCCTTGTTTTATGAAATTGGGTTCTCTATGAGTAATTTCAAGGGTGAAGTAATTCCAAAATTGAGCAATACTCGTGCAAATAAAAACGAAGTTACAGACTTAGGTGTTAATATGGATTTCACCTACATGTTTGATTATAAAGATGAAATTGGAATCGGATTTAACGTTCAACAGATACAGACAAATTTATTTATCGAAAATGCACGTGGTATTACTACTGATCTTGGTAAATCGGCAGCCAATATTAGTCTGTATGCTAAGTATAAATTTTTACAATTTGATTTCATAGGTATCGATTTTGGTACTCGTATAAATATGACCACGTTATCAGGGAATAAGGAAGCTGAAACTTTTGAGCCGAGAGTTAATTTTACATTAAATATATTACCGGAATTTAAAATAAAAGGTGCATGGGGAATCTTTCAACAGGAGATGACAACTGTATCAGATGAAAATGAGGTAATTAATATTTTTGAACCTTGGATTATAGCTCCAGATTATTTAGTACCATCTAAATCAACGCATTATATACTTGGAGCTGAATTAACTCCATGGAATTTTTTAATGTTCAGTGTGGAAGGGTATTATAAAGAGGTGAATGACCTGCCTCTGCTTAATGAAAAAAAAATATTAAGCTCTGATCCTGATTTTATTGCCGGTGAAGGAGAATCCTACGGTGCAGAATTTCTTCTTCGCGTCTCAACTCAACCTGTTACCTTTTCGACATCATATACAAACGCCTTTGCCTACAAGGTAGTTGATGGTCTTCGGTATTATCCTAAATATGATGTTAGGCATACGCTTAATTTCCTCTTAGAACTTAATTTTGGTGCCGGATGGAGTGCCTCAGCTTCATGGATTTATAATTCAGGTCTCCCATATACTCAAGTAGTTGGATATTACGATAAGTATTATCTCGATGATGTATTTCTTCCACCAACAATATTTGATCCACGCAGACCTTATGCTATGCTTGGCATTCAGAATATCGGTAGGATGCCGGACTATCATCGTCTTGATCTTTCGGTATCAAAAAAATTACGATTAGGATTTATCAATTTAGAGATTGATGTAAGTGCAATAAACGTTTATGATAGAAAGAATATATTCTATTTCAAACGCGAGACAGGAGAGATCGTAAATATGCTTCCATTTTTACCAACGGCTACAATCAAGGTTGAATTATGAAAAAATTACTTTTAGCATTACCGATAATATTTTTATTGATAGTTTCATGCGAGGATTCATTTGACCCTTATGGTGAATTAGAAAATAAATACATTTTTAACTGTGTTTTAAGAGGGGATACAACTTTCCAAACTGCCTATTTATCAAAAAGCTATATGGTAGATAATTATGATCCATATAGTAATAGTGATGATGCAACAATAAAAAATGCACAGATACGTATTTGGGAAGAAGATAATGTAGCGTTATTTAGAGATACAACTGTGGGAAGAAACGCTGAATCAAAATACAAAACTCCATTTTCTTTTTATTATACTGATAACTATCAGCCCAAACCGGGTGCAAAGATAGAAATAGAAGCATTATTACCGACAGGGAAAAGATTAAAATCAACTACAAGAGTTCCATACTCGATCTCATTTCGAAAAAGTGAAAGTGATACCAATATTCGTTTGAGTGATGACTTTGTTCAAGTAAGATGGAGCACATACCAGCCGAATCCGGTTTTTATTCCACGATTGATTATTTATTATACTAAACCGGTCGATGGTCAGCGGATTCGTTTTAGCGCAGTTGTCCCCCTTAATTATATTGAGTTCAATGGGCAGTTTAAACCAAATTATGCAAAACCAAATAGCGATTTAGCTTATGGCACAGATATGAAAACTTTTAAGAAGGCAATGGAATTAATCTCTGATGGGATTGCAGATAAAAGTTCAATAGTTATTTTTAGTGCTTTTATGGAAGTCTATTCGCTTGATGAAAACCTAAGTACATATTATAATGCAACTGCACGAACTAATGATGCTTATTCAGTAAAATTAACTGAGACCGATTTTTCTAATGTATTAGCTGGTACAGGAATTTTTGGAGTCTTCGTACGAAATTATTATATCCTTAGAATGAAGCATGATTTTATAAATTCTTTTGGTTATACCCCGGGATTATCCGATGTCCAGTAAGAATCTATTCATAATACTTGGTTTAATTATACTATTGATTTCGTGTAAGGATAAAGAAGTTTTTACAGGGATTAACGAAGTGGAAGAGAATATGGATTCACTTGGCAAATTAATTATTACAAGCGATCCGCCAAATGCTAGAATATTTTTAAATAATAAAAATATGGGAGTATCAACTCCTGACACTTTTAAGTTTTTAGTGGAAGGGATTTATAAAATTACATTAAAGCATCCATATTTTCTCGATTCTGTTTTCACTACTTATATAAATCAATCGGAGAAGAAAGAGATATTTATTAATTATAGAGCTAACGCTAATAATTATGCTAAAATTTATTGTAATTCATCTCCCCAAGGTGCTCAAATATTTCTAAATGATTCATTAACAAATGAAAAAACACCACATTCATTTTCAGGTTTATATCCGGGCGAATATAAGATTAAAATTACATATCCTGAACATAGATCGGATAGTTCTTCCGTCACACTTCTTGGCGGAAGAAAATTTGATGTTTATTTTTCTCTTGAAGATACTACTGAATGGGTTTCATATAAGTATTATAATTCGGGGATAGGGGATAATTATTTCCAATCCATTGAAGTAGATAATTCAGGAAATATCTGGTTTGGAACATTGCAGAATGGAATTTCTTTTTATGATAAGAAAAAATTTATCCGGTTTAATTCAGAAAATTCTATTCTTCAAGATAATTCGATTAATGCAATTAAAACGGAGAAAAATGGTTCTGTTTGGATAGGAACTAATAATGGATTAGTTAAATATCAAAATGGCAGTTGGACAAATTATTCTGATGCAATTTTAGGTTCGAATGTCCGTTCAATCGATTTTGATTCTAAAGGAGAAATGTGGGTTGCAACATTATTGGGATTATTTCGATATGATGGGGCTAGATGGTATGAATATAGCTCAAAAACTTTGCCGAGTGTATTTCAAAATAATTTGATCACTTCCGTAGCGGCAGATAAAGATAACAAAATATGGATTGGTATAGGAAATGTTGGAGTTGTAAGTTATGATGGAAGTAACTGGGTGAATTACTCAATTTCCTCTATGGGTTTAAGCAGTGCTATAGGAAATAATGTATCCAGAATTAAATCCGATATGAAAGGGAATATCTGGGTAGGTTTTATTCCAAATACTAAACAAGGTATAAGAGGTGGGCTTGTTTATTTTAATGGAACTTCTTGGAGAGAACAAAGAATAACCGGAATAGGAGAGACTGTTTGGCAGGATTTCTATTTTTATAATAATAAAGGTTATTTCGCTTCGCAACAAGGTTTCGTAATTCTTGACGAATCCAATAACTCAACGTTATATAATATCTTCAATTCCAAAATACCGACTGCGGATATAAGAGCTATTAGAAGGGATAAATCAGGTTCCCTCTGGCTTGCAACAATGAATGGTGCTATGAAAATAAAAACTATTCCTGAATAAATTTTAATAGGAGTTAAATTGAATTTAGGTTATAAAAAATTTGTAGCAGTATTGGCTATCATCTTTTTGGTGATAATCGGCTGCGAAGATAAAGAAGTATTTACAGGCGTTGAAGAAGAAGATGAAGACTTTCCCCATGGGAAAATAACTATTGTAACAACGCCTCCCGGTGCACAGGTATTTTTAAATGAGAAAAATATGGGTGTTTCAACTCCTACTGAACTTCCTTTCCTTCTATCCGGTGAATATAATATTAAACTTAGAAAGGATTTATATCCTGATACTACCTTTAAAGTGGTTGTTTTTGATAACCAAATATCAGAATTAAAATTTAATTATAATATCGGAAGATTTCTTGGTACTATAACGGTTAATTCAGAACCCGAAAAAGCTTCAATTTTTTTAAACGATTCAGCGACTGGTTTGGTGACACCTAACATTTTCAGAAATAAGATTCCGGGTAATTATAAAATAAAATTGACTAGTATGGGGCATAGAGATGATAGTGTTTCTGTTACTGTTCGAGGAGGTAATGATACATTCATAAGTATAATCCTTGACGATACTACTAGGGTTGTTACGTATAATTATAATAATTCCAATATTGGAAGTAATTCAATTAACAGTGTAGAAATTGATAATCAAGGATATGTTTGGTTCGGTACTTCGACAATCGGTCCGGTTAGATTTAATGGTAAAGTATTTGAAAAGATGGGACTTCAGTATAACGAATTACTTGGTAAGAATATCTCCGATATAAAAGTGGATAATAGTGGGACTGTTTGGTGCTCTACTTATGAAAAATTATATAAATATCAGGGTGGAGCTTGGACTACAATTAATTTAGGAGCAAGAGTAAGTTTTAATTCCTTCGAAATTGATAATAACGGAGTTGTTTGGGGAGCTACTGCCGGAAATGGAATTTGCCGAATAGAAGGCAATGAAGTTAAGTTTTTTAATAGCTATAATGTCTCATTAGCTGTTTTTCCTTCAAATAATATTTTTGATTTATCGATAAATAAAACTACAGGGAAAATCTGGTTTACTATGATGGGAGGATTCGGAGTTAATACTTATGATGGGCAAAATTGGGGAAGGATTACTATTTCAGATATGGGACTAAATCCTAGTATTGGAGATTTTAGCAGTAAGATAAATGTTGATAATAATGGAATGGTTTGGGTTTCTTATTCCGGTGTACCTAATCTAGGGATTATAGGTGGTTTAGTTAATTACAATGGCTCTAAATGGAGTCCCGTGAATATTATTGGTATTACAACAAATAATATAAAAAGAATATCTAATTCAGGAGATATTAATTTTATCTCTTCCGCTTTTGGTGCGGCTAAGTTTAAAGGTAATCTTGAAAATCTAAGTGTATTTAATCGATATAATACTAAACTTCCAGCCGATGTGGTTAATGATATGGCAATTGATAAATCAGGGAATTTGTGGTTTGTTACATTTAATGGTGCATTGAAAATAAAGAAGGGTAATTTTAATTGATTTGATGAAAAAAAATATTTATATATTTTTTCTTTTTTCAATTTTTATTTATTCTTGTAAAGATAAAGAAGTATTTACAGGTTCACCTCCCGAACCGGAGGAAGTATTTGGTAATATATATATTGATAGCAAACCGCAGGGTGCACAAATATTTCTTGATAATAAAAATATGGGTTTAATTACACCCGATTCATTAGTATTCCTTTCTGATAAAGAATATAGTATTACTCTTAAATTAGATTTATTCCCCGATAGTACATTTAATATAACTCCTATCCTCAACAGCACGAAAAAAATATTTATCGACTATACGATTAATCAAGGTGCTTATGGAGAAATTTCTTGTAATTCATTTCCGCTTGGAGCAGCAATATTTTTGGAAGATTCTTCGACCGGACTAAAAACGCCGGACATACTTAAATCTCTTTTCCCCGGTTTTTATGAAGTGAAGTATTGCTATCCCGAGCATCGTTCTGATAGTTTAATGGTAACTGTTAGAGGAGGTAAAACTTCAAGCCTCTTTATTGAATTAGAAGATACTACTTATTGGGTATCGTATAATTCATCTAATTCTTGGATTAGGAGTAATTCAATAACAGCAATATTTGTTGATAATAAAGGATACGTCTGGTTTGGCTCGAATGATAAAGGTTTAACTCGATTTGACGGTAAAAAATTTGATTTCTTCCCTTATTCGTATCTGCCTTCAAATAGCATTACTGAAATAAAAGGGGATAAATTTGGAACTATTTGGGTTGGAACTTTAAAGGGACTTTCAAAATATCAAGATAATAGATGGACTGATTATAGCGGAATAGTTAGTGCGGCAGTTACCGGAATTGATATTGATAATCAAGGAGTTGCTTGGATCGCAACTTCGGATGGTTTTTATTCTTTTAAAGGAAGTTCTTGGATTAGGTATGATAATACTAATTCACCTCTTCAATCAAATTATATCTCGGATGTAGCAGTCGAGCCAGGCTCCGGAAAAGTTTGGATAGGATTATTAAATAATCTTGGGCTTCGGTCATTTGATGGTGCTAATTGGATAAGTTATACTACCGCTGAGATGGGAATAAATCCTAATATGGGGAACTATTCGGGCAAATTATTGATCGATTATTTTGGTAATTTATGGGCAAGTTTTCAACCTGTACCGAATGCAAATTTAACTGGGGGTATAGTTAAATTTGATGGGTCTAAATGGGAAAAACTAAATATACCGGGTATGGTCGTTTCAGAGTATCTAAGTCTCCGAAATTTCTATTCTTATAATGAAAAGATGTTTATAGCTACAAATCAAGGTGTAGCAATGTTTACAGATTATAATAACCCATATATTTATAAAACTGCCAATTCAAAAATTCCGGGGAATATTATTAATGATGTAATTGTAGATAAATCAGGAAACCTGTGGTTTGTTTCGTTTAATGGAGTTGTGAAACTTAAAAAGGGTAATTTCTAAAAATCCATATAGAAATCACCCTTTTTTAAAATGTATCATATTGCAAGTCCAAAGCGAGATTATAATAACAAAAATACTCTTATTCCTCTCTAAGCAACTTTAATTTAGAAATGTTACAAATTCGAATAATATCTTAAATTTCCAACTTAAATACCGAATCGATTACTGTCCCATCCACCCATTTTATAACAGCTACAACATTTGATTCATCCACTAAAGGCTTAGCCGGAGCACCGCCGCATATTTCATAAACCTCTTTTTGAATCTCTTTAATCGATCTAATTGGAAGATTAGAATTTTTGACCGCAGCGAGCAGATCTTTCCTTCTGGGATTGATAGCAATGCCTCTTTCCGTTACAATAACGTCCACCAGCTCACCCGGAGCGCATAAAGTGGTAACTTCATCCAATATTACCGGGATACGGTCTCTAAACGAAGGTATAGCTAAAATCGTACATTTGGAGAACATACAATTTTGCCATCCTCCGATTCCATGAAGTAAATATCCATCTGAATGGCTTACCACATTAGCATTGAAATTAACGTCCACTTCAGTAGCTCCAAGAACCACTGCATCAATTATCGATGCAAAGTTTCCTTTGCCATGATAATTGTAACTTGTAAATGGTGAAGTGCTAACGTGATTATGATTTTCGCGCATTGAGCGGACACCTTCAAGATCGAAAGTCTGACCATCCAAAATATAATCGGTTAATCCTTCTTCGAGCATTTCCACTAAATATTTTGTACTTCCGCCACGGATAAATCGGGCTTTAATCCCTTTTGCTTTCATCTTTTCCTTTAGGAAAAGAGCGAATGCTAAATTAGTACCTCCCGAACCAGCCTGAAATGAAAAGCCATCTTTCATAATTCCGGCTTCTTCCATAAACTGGGCTACATATTCTGCAATTAAAAGGCGGTCGGGACTTTTAGTTACTTCTGTTGTTCCTGAAACAATTTTAGCCGGATCACCGAGTGATTCCACTTCAACGACATAATCAACATTATTACCTTGAATCTGCCAAGGGACAACCGGGAATGGCTGGAGATTATCTGTTACGACAATTACTCTATCTGCATATTCAGAATCGGCAAGAGAAAATCCTGTACCACCGAAAGCTGATTTACCATTCACTCCGTTGGCATTGCCGAATGGGTCTGCTTCTGGAGCTGCAATAATTGCGATATCGATATGAACTTCACCATCTTGGATTGATTGATATCTTCCGCCATGAGAACGGAGGACACCGACACCTTTCATCTTTCCTTCGGTTGTGAATCTGCCTAATGGTCCATTCATACTTCCTTCGATATGATGAATTGTCCCATCTTCCAAATATTTTATTAAATGCGAATGGCAGGGGAATGATGCAGAAGGAAACCAACGAATATTTTTAATGCCAAGTGATTTTATTTCGTCAAATAATTTATTTGTAAGTAGGTCTCCATTCCGTAAATGATGATGAGTGGAGATTGTCATACCATCTTTTATTCCAGCTTTTTTTAAGGCTTCCTTCAATGATTTTACTACTTTGTTACCATCAGAGGGGAATTCGGCACATGATCTTATTTTTGTTCTTGCAGTAAATCCATCAGGTATATATTTCCCAACACCTTTATAAGGAATCTGTTTTACTCCATTGACTTCATCGGGGACTAATCTGCCTACGGCATTTTTTATCATTTTCATTTTTTATCTCCGGATTTAACCATATTTATTACCTTAAGAGCGCGAGCAACAACGGGAGCATCAATCATCTTACTGCCGAGCGCAACCACTCCAGAACCTTTTCCCACAGCATCATTATAAGCCGCTACGATTTTCTCCGCTTTAGCTATCTCTTCTTTTGTTGGACGGAATGCTTCATTTATAACTGGTATTTGACGAGGGTGGATACATCCTTTACCTTCAAAACCGAGATGTTTCGCTTCGAGGACGCTATCTCTTAATCCTTCCATATCAGAAATATCGGAGAATACAGTATCGATTGCCTGAACTTTTGCTGCTTTTGCGGCATTGACTATTCTGCATCTCATACTAAAACTTTCAGTCCCAGCTTTAGTTCTTTCGATTCCAAGATCGGCAGTGAAATCTTCCAATCCTATTGCAAGAGAACAAACGAGATCAGATGAAGAAGCGATTTGGAAAGCATTCTCTACGCCGAGCGCACTTTCAATTATTGGCATCAAGAAGATATCGTGCTTAATTATATACTCTTCTTTAAGGCAGTTGATTTCATTCTCAACATTTCTAATCTGCTCGGCAGTTTCCACTTTTGGAACTAAAACAACATCCACTCCATTCGGAATAATATATTTTAAGTCATCAAGACCTTTAGGGAGTTGATTAATGCGCACCATTCGTTCGCATCCATAAAAATCAACAGTTCTAAGAGCATTACGCACTATGAGTTGTGCAGAATCTTTTTCATTTGGAGAGACACTATCTTCAAGATCCAAAATAATTCCATCGGGGCTATGAAGACCGGCATTAACGAAAAACTTCGGTTCATTACCCGGAAGATATAAACGACTTCTTCTTAATCTTTCCTTAGTTGTTCCGATTATTTTTTTCTTATTAATAGGCATCAAGAACTCTTTCTTGATTTCAGGGAATAAGCGTTTAATAGCCGTTTCCATTCGTGCCGCCAAAGTAAAAGGGAGAGCACCATAATCTCTAATGGTTACGGCGGCATTCTTTATCTCAAAAAAATCTAAAATCTCTTCTGCCTGAAATAATATTGCATCACGATATAAAGCGGCAACTTTACTTTCTAATGTAATTTCGATACCGCCTTTCGTTTTCTTTTCAATTTCGATGAAGCAGTCAGACCTAATCTTATCACCGAGATGACCTGCACTTGCTTTTTCCATAATCATATTCCTTAATTGATACTCAATTTATTCATAAAATCTATTGCGTTAAACTTCTCTGCGTTAAATACCATTGTCTTAATCTCACTTTGTCTATCTGCTGATAGAACTGAAACGGTAAGAGCATTGAATTTATTATCTAAATCTTCCATCGACATCGGTTCTCTCGGATCACCTTTTGGATACTCGAGATATTCTGAATAAGTCTCACCGGACTTAGTTGTAATTACAACTTTTGATGGTTGTTTAGCAGGGAACATCAGTTCAAATTCTTCTGATGCTTCTCCTTTAATTCTATCGATGACTTCCCAAATACGTGGGTCTTTTAGTTTTTCATCACTGAATGATTCAGTAGTAATTTTATGATCGACTAAAGCTGCGGCGATACAATAAGGGAGTGAATGATCGGCGGTTTCTCTTGATTCAGGGCGGTATTTATGCGGATCGAATAATATATCACATGCACGTGCAATTGTTGTAATCGTAGCTAATTCAATCTGATCATAACTAATATTATTTTTCTTTACGATATTAAGAGCGGCGGAGATGTGAGTGTGAGTCAATGCTTCAGTAGGGAATGCCTTCATACTACATTCAAAAATCTTAAATGGATTACCAAGATTCTTAGTCATCATATCGATATCCCAAGCCCATTCTTCAGCACGTTCGCGACCTTTCATTAAAATTGGAGATACTGCATTTTCTTTTACATCCCATCCAAAAAAGCAATCCATAAAACCTTCTTTACCTTCAAAAACGGCTTCCGTTCCTGTATATCCTTTCTTAGCCATAAGAGCTGCGAATACACCTGCCTGCACTGCCATAGGATCAACTGTATTTTTCATCATTGTTAATTTACCGGCAGTAGGACAGCCGATTGTATGATTATGCGAACCATTAATGCCGATTGCATTCACCATTTGATCAACCGTTAAGCCCAGAATTTTTCCAGCAACCAAAGGAGAAACAAATTGAGTAAGAGTAGCATGATGCCATTTTCTCTCTCTTACTCCCGGTTTAGCAAACTCGCATAGACGCTGTTCAAATTCATAAGCTAATACTATTGCAACAATTACATCCTTCATCGAAGCATTCATCATTTCCGCTGTGGATAGTGCTGCAGGGATAATATCTGATGGATGACTTGGATCATCTTTCCAATAGATATCATTAAAATCCAATGAGCGAATCATTAAAGAATTAACTAATGATGAATTTACTGCCGGAATTTTATCACCAAATCCGATTACTGTGGATTCTGCCTTCCCACCCATTTCATTATAGATATCTCTAATTACATTTACGTCTTTAGTATTCATTGCACCTAATGCGCATCCGATCGAATCATATAAATATCTTTTCACTTCAGTTATTACATTTTCTGGTAAATCCTCATATTTCAAATTAACTGCATATTCTGACATTATTCGAGAAATTGTCTTTCCCATATCTAATCTCCATATTATAAATTATTTTTTATCCAACTTTCTAATCCACCCATTACAATAAGTTCTTGAGCTGCAGAACCAACGGGACTAAAACTGAAAACATGTTCTTCAAATTCGATAGTCGATTTTCTAAAGTTTATTTTCATTTTTGAGTTTATTTTTACTGATAATTCTTCTTTTCCATAAATATCATTTAGGTACTCATAGAATTTTGGGCAATCAATAGTCAAGAATCCATTATTAATAGCATTTCGTTTATAAGTCTCGCTGAATGAACCGGCTATTACCAATTTAATACCACGATATTTGAGTGCAGTAGCCGCTTGCTCGCGAGAACTACCCGTCCCGAAATTATATCCGCTTACAAGAATATCACCCTCTTCGACAATCTTTCCGAATTGAGGGTCGTAGTTTTCCATAACTACTTTCGCTTGATCTTCTTTAGAGAAATCATCGTTGTAGGTATATTTGCCCGGATAGATACCGTCAGTATTAAGATTATTTTGATTACAGAATATTATGCTTCCTGTAACGGTTTCTTCAAATCCATTGACAATACTTACTTCAGATTCTTCGGAAGCAGTTTTTGTATTTATAGTAATTTCACCAGTAATTTCATTGTCGTTTCCTGGCACAGAATCAAAATCGATAAAACCTTTTAGAGCTGAATAAGCAACAACGGCAGGAGAAGCGAGATAAGCGAACGCAGTAGCAGAACCCATTCTTCCTTTGAAATTTCTATTAGTAGCGGAGATACCAACTTCTCCATCTTCCAAGAGACCTGTACCGAGACCGATGCAAGGACCGCATCCGGGAGGAAGAGCAATAGCACCGGCATCAATTAGTTTCTGCCAATCGCCACGTTTGCGGCTCTCTTCTTCCACTTCATTGGAAGCGGCGGCTACATAAAATTTTACATTTTCATCAATCTTTTTCCCATTTAAGATTTCTGCGGCTTCTGCCAAGTCATCTAATCGGCTATTAACGCATGATACTAAATAAGCTTTATTAATCTTTATTTTTTCGCTGCGTGCTTCATCAATCGATTTCATTTTCTTTACTGTATTCGGACCGGAAACATGAGGAGTAACAGAGGATAAATCGAAAGAAATAGTCTTTGAATAGTAAGCATCGGGATCAGCTCGTAGTTCATCTTTGGAATTAATTAATTTTTCGAGACGTTTTTGATTTAAGCGAGGATTTACTCCATTGCCGTCTGCATCTGAAGGAACACCTTGCAAGCCGCGTGATTCAATAAATGCAATACGTTTCTTATACCAATCGATAAGAATATCATCGACAGGGAAGAGACCTGTTAAAGCACCCCATTCGGTTGTCATATTCGCGATAGTTAAACGCTGTTCAATAGAGAGATATTTTATACCATCGCCTGTAAATTCCAAAGCAGAGTTAAGAACTTCATCATTATTAAAGAACCCGCATAGAGATATAATTACATCTTTGCCTGTTACGCCTATACCAAGTTTACCCGTCAGTTGAACGTTCACGATATTAGGTACTTGCCACCAAGTTCTACCTGTTGCCCAAATGCCTGCGGCGTCTGTACGAACGACGGGAGTGCCGAGACATGCAAGTCCACCATACATATTAGAATGGCTATCAGAAGCAACCACCATTGTACCGGGGAATACATAACCCTCTTCGCACATAATTTGGTGACCGATTCCTCTTCCTGCGGGATAAAAATCAGCACCCATCGATTTAGAAAATTCTTCTATTTTACGATATTTTTCTAAATTCTTTTCGCTTTTATCTTGAATATTATGATCGAGTGTATGCACTACTTGACGAGGATTTGAAAGCTTAGTCGCTCCAAGCCCTTTGAATTTAGGGATAACGGCACCGGTATTATCGTGAGTCATAACGTAAGCAGGTTTAATTGAAATATAATCACCGGCTCTAACGGAGTGTCCCGGCTCTAATCCATAAGCGAATTTGTGTGCAATCTTTTCAGTGTATGTTTGTTTCATTTATTTCCTCTATTTAAACGGTTCGAAAGAGACAAAATCAGCATGATGAACAATAATTGATTCAGTAGTGCGTTTGCCGAGGTCTCCTTCTTTTGAATGTGTTGCGATAATATGTTGAATTTCATAAGGCAGACCGAAACGATCTGCAATTGCAAGACCGGAGAATGGATGGCGAACTAATTTACCGGCTTCACTTGTAGTAAGTTTTCCATCGATTCTTTCATATTCAATAAGTTTACCCACATCAATTAATATCGCACCTGCAATTAAATAATCCATATTGATTGCTACTTCATCGCCGAAATTTTTCTTCATTATATTCGCCATTTCGACTGCAAGATGAACGCATGTTTTTTTATGATTCATAAAAGTCACGTTGCAATTTTTAATTAAGAGAGAGAAGGGAATAACCTCCAAATCTTCAGGAGATAGAACGCTATTCTCAATCGCATAAATCCAACAATCTAATACTTTCTCACGTAGTGATTCATCTTTAATCCAGTCAATTTCCTGCCACATCTGCTTAACTTTTTCTTTCATAATTATCCCGATTATAATTTAGCAATAACTGCATCTGTTAAATCGATAGTAGAAACAGCACCGAAATTAAATACTTCTGCATTGCCTCTAAGTTTCATCATATCATAAGTTCTGAATTTACCTTCTTCTACAACTTTAGCAATTGCTTTTCTTATTTTATTGGCTGTTTCATTCTCACCTATATGATCAAGCATCATACATGCGCTCATAAACATAGCGATTGGATTAACGATTGATGGTACTAATTTTTCATATTTAGGAGCTGAGCCATGAGTTGGTTCAAATACTGCATATTCATCACCGATATTAGCACTGCAAGCGAAACCAAGACCACCAACTAATCCTGCGAAGCCATCGCTTATAATATCGCCGAACATATTTTCAGCAACAATTACACCGTAGTCTTCAGGATTTTTTGTAAGCCACATCATTTGCGCATCGATATTGGTATCCCACATTGCGATATGAGGAAAATCTTTTGAAATCTTTTTAGCTTCTTGAACCATCATACCGGAAGTTTCTCTTAGTACGTTTGGTTTCTCGCAAACAGTAACATTATTGTAACCATATTTATCAGCGTATTCAAATGCTGCTCTGATAATTCTTTGTGCCGCATTACGAGTGATTATACGCGTAGATACAGCCATATCTTCACTTGGTACATCTTTGAAGAATTTCATTTTAGTATGTGTTTCTAATGCATCGCGGACGTTCTTAGGAGGATTAGTCCATTCCACGCCTGCATAAAGTCCTTCAGTATTTTGTCTAAAAATTACAGTATCAACCAATGGTTCTTCATAGCCACCATCTGCGGATTTACGAATAAAATTAAGTGGATTACCTTTGAATGAAAGGCATGGACGAATGCAAATATCTAAATTAAAATGTTGTCTTAGGCTAACGATCGGGGAGAAATAAACGTAACCTTTTCCTTTTAATTCAGGAGCTAATTCTTTTTCAGCGGCATCTTTTGGTTTACTTGTTATCGCTCCGAATAGAGCAATTTTGTGTTCTTTTATTAAATCGATTGTACGTTGTGGAAGTGCATTGCCTTCTTGACACCAATAATCCCATCCAATATCACCCCATACATAATTAGCTTCAAAACCCGCTTTTTCTAATAATCTAATTGATTCTGCTAGTACAACTTTACCGATTCCGTCTCCGGGAAGTGCTACAATTGTTCTCATTTAAGACCTCATTATTTTGATTAGATAATCAAAATTAGACATTAAAGTCAATTTTAGCAAGGTTAGAAAGCAGCTTCTATTTGAATGGTGAGATTATTATTCCGATTACTATTTTTAAGTGAAATTGAATCAAAATCCTCACTTTTTAAGGAGTCTGAATACTTCAATCCCAATTTAAACCTATCGCTAATAGTAAACTTACTTAATAAGTAAACATGAATACCTCTATTATAAGCGAGAAAATTAGAAAAAATTCCACTTACATCCCTTTCATAGATATAAATTCTTGAATTATATGAATGAGTTGAGAAGAAACTTATTCTAAAATTTAGTTGTAAGTTCTTTGAAGGTCTATAAGAAATCTCTTCAAAAATATGATAACCCTCTTCTTTCTGCGGAGCGCAATCTACCGATACATAATCTAACCGCGTCGATAAACTTAATTCTGAAAATAGTTGGAATAAGTAAAATAGTTTTAGTGAAGTTCTTTGAGGAGAAGAATAACTTTTCTTTAGTTTGTAAGATATTCTTAGTTCATCCTGTTTCCGAATTTGATATGTAAGGTTTACAAAATATTCTTTTCCTCTTTGAAAAAAATTAAAAAGGGAATCGGGAGAGCTTCGTTTGAAAAAATCAACATAAGCGTCTAATTTTAATGAAGGGAATAATGTGCTATTAATTCCGAAATAATAACCGGTTTCGTTATTTGAATTATCTCCTTCGGCGAATGCACCTGAATAACTGCAATAAAAATATTTAGGGAAATATCTGATTTTAGCATATAAAAAATTATTTCCTGAAAGCCGCAATGTTACTGAATTAGAGAATGCAGTAGAATTGAGATAAGCGACTTCACCAGAAATTCCAATTCGATTATATTTACTTTTATAAGAGAGTGAATAGAAGTTTTGATTTTCTTGATTGTAAAATAAAAAACCTGCTTCAATAATATCTTTCTTAAAATAGTTTAGCATACCTCCATAAAAAATTTCTTTATTAATACGTTTCTTTGCTATTTCGTTTTCGGTTCGATGAAGTCCGGTTGGAGTTTTATATCCATCCAATTTCCGATAAGAATAGAATGGTGTGATATTTAGATCGCCTAAAGAAATTGTAGAAGCAGCACCGGAGAGAAAGGTTGTCTCACCGCTTCCGATATATTGATTAAGATTATTCTTATTCTGTCTGATTCTAAAAATATCATTAGATGATTTATAAGTTCTAAAAGGACTCCAGAGTATAAGTCCCTCTCCAAACTCAATATTATAACTACCGAGAATGATTTTACTGATGGGATAAATATCTTTAATCATTAGGGAAAGATTAATGAAGTCAAAATAATTTTCTTCTCCCGGGTCTTTTTCGGTAGTTATAGCGAGGCGAGCTTTTCCAATATCAGTTATTAGGCGATTAAAAAATTTATAACTATTGCCTTTATAGTTGTTTGGCAACGAAGGCAAAAATTGATTTTTGAATCTTGATTTGAATGAAAAATTCCCTTTTTGAAGATTTGAGGGAATAGTATATAATAGATCAAAAAGGTCATCAAAATAATTAGTTTCTATCTGATCTGAATCAAAAAAGATTTCGGAGAAAGTAGAATCATTTTGAAAAAAAGTTGAATCTATTTCCTGACCGGATAAAAGCGAAGTAGTTATAAAAAGAATAAAAAATATTCTTGTGCCCGTCATTAATCAAAATTGATTGTGATAGATAGATTGTGAGTTAATTCAAAAATTTCATGAGTAAGAAGAGCATAATTTACAGATAATATACCTTGATTAATACCCAGACCGAAAGTAAAAGAAACAGGTTCAGAGATATATCCGCATCTAATGGGGAGATAATTAAGAAGATAATATTCACATCCGACTCTAAATGCTTCTTTCTCGTCATAATATTTATTTAATGCTGCCGATAATTGTAATTCATTAGAGAAAGTATATGTAGTTCCTAACCAATAACTTTTATCTAATTGATTAGTATATTGACCGTAAGAGGAATTAGTAATGTTTTCAATACTTCCGCCGATTCTTATTCTATTACTAATTTTATAAAAAGCGCCAAGATTTGCGGAAATTATTCCACTATTGCCGTAATTAGTTATCGAAAGTGAATTATAAACAAGTGTAGTCCCTAATGAGAACTTGTCAATAATATTTCTGCTATATGAAATGAGAAATCTCTTTTCTGAATATAAATCATATCCGTAATCGCTATAACCGATTGCGAAACTTCCAATCTTTGTAGGCAAATTAATTGTCGCATGGAAAGTGGATAGCTCTTTTACGCCAAATGGCGCGGGTGTATAACTAATACCTGATTGAATTATTTTGTTTTCAG
Source organism: Melioribacteraceae bacterium (assembly GCA_023230485.1). Classification (GTDB taxonomy): domain Bacteria; phylum Bacteroidota; class Ignavibacteria; order Ignavibacteriales; family Melioribacteraceae; genus BRH-c32. The sequence goes on along the minus strand of JALNXG010000012.1, from coordinate 9,838 downwards.
AAAGGGAAGCGGGATTACTAAAAAGTGAAAAAGATGTAAGAGAAGTCTGTGATGAGGAATACCCCATCGAGTTAAACTCTGCACCGGCATAGGACTGCCCGAAACATTTTATGCCTACAAAGAGTAGAAAAGTTATATTAACAAAGAATTTCATCGGAAATTCTCAATTTTGATTGTTAAATTTAATTCAATTAGATATCTTTATCCAATAATTCCTAAGAGATAAATATGAAAAAATTCTTATCCATAATTTTTGTCCTTTTTATTACTGCATCTGTGAGTGCGCAAGAACTTGATGTAATTGTTACTGTTAACTATGAGCAATTACAAACTATTGCTAAAGAAAAATTGGAAAAGTTTCAGCAGCAAGTGCAAGATTATTTTAATAGTAATAAATTCACGAATGGAAATTGGGAGGGTGAAAAAATAAAATGTACCTTTAATGTTTTTTTCACCTCCTCGGATAATTCAACTAAATACTCAGGGCAGGTTGTAATAACAAGTCAAAGACCGATAGAGAATTTGCAAACCCACTCATTGATGTTAAACATACTCGATAATTCATGGTCATTTAAGTATGAGAAGAATCAGGCAATGTATTTTAATAATGCAGACTTTGATGGGCTAACTAGTTTTCTCGATTTCTATGCTTTCTTGATAATTGGATTTGATATGGATTCATATTATCCAAATGGTGGAACAGATTATTATAATAAAGCATCCGATCTCTCGGTTAGGGGAGCTTCAAGTCCTTATGCAGAAGGGTGGCAGAGTACTAGCAGTACATATAACCGGCGTGTATTAATGGATAATATTCTTAATGCGCGTTATCAGCAGTTTAGGCAGGATTATTTCGATTATCATTATAATGGAATAGATTTATATAATAATCCACAAACAAAAAAAGAAGCACTTACAAACATCGCTAAACTGGTACTTAATTTAGATAAAGCAAAAGATGCAATCGATCCTCGAAGTGTTTTAATGAAAGTATTCTTTGATGCTAAGAGTGGGGAATTAGCAGATTATTTGAAATCATATTGGGACAAGTCAATATTTGAAAAATTAAAGAAAATTGACCCGCCCCATCTTTCGAAATATGATGAAGCCGAAGCTGAAGCTGAAGGTACTATCGAATAGGTTTTATGGTACAGGTAAAATTGAAATAATTTTATCATCCTGATCGATAATATTAACGGTCTCCATGCCGGAGATTACTTTACCGAACAGACTGTATTTACCGTTAAGGTGCGGATAATAACTGTGCATAATAAACCATTGAGAACCTTCGGTATCTTTGCCTGCGCTTGCCATTCCGATCATTCCTTCCTTGTAAGGTAATGTGGAGGTCTCAGAGATAATATCATAACCCGGTCCTCGCCAACCTGTGCCGCTTGGGTCACCAGTCTGTATAACGAAATTCGGTACTACCCGATGGAAAATGATATTATCAAAAAATTTCTCTTTTACTAATTTTGTAAAACTGCCAACCGTAATTGGTGAAATCTCAGGCATCAGTTCAATCTTAATATCACCCTTATTTGTTTTCACTAAAAACTGATTAACCGAAAAACTATCTTTTAATAATTCATTAAAAAGAGGATTTCCTTTTTTTTCAGTTTTTATTCCCATTTGAGAATCAGCGTAATTCTTTATAGACGTTACATCAGATTGAGAAAGTTCCTTTAGAATATCGTTATGAAATTCTTTCCCTAATTTAGATGAAAGTGAACTTAATGAAGCAATACTTTCATAATAATCGCTATTGTTTTTGTTTCTCTTGATCTGCTCTAGTACAATTATCTTAATTTCTTTATCAAAGGTTTGGATATAGGTAGAATCAAGTCCATCAGCTATGATAGAAATTATAGATGGATATTTATTTTCTAATAGTCCAATTAATTTATCTGTATATTCTTTTGAATCTATAAGTTCTTTTTGAAGATTCAAAAATGCCTGTGCACTATTCATTATATCTTTTTCATTCTCTTTAGAAATATTTTTAGAGAGATAGATATAATTATAATTTGGAGAAGATTTTACTTCTTCCAAAACTCGAATAATAAAAATATCAGAAACTGCATTAGCATATTCATTTATATAATTATAAGCGTTCTCACTATCTAATTTACAAAGAGAGATAAAAAGTTCACCCTTAGCATTAACAGTCAAGTCTTTTTTAAGATAATAATTAATACCATTTAGGAGAAAACTCATTCCTAATGAAGATGTTTTTATGTTTCTCACAGACATTGCAGTCAGGCGGGATACATTTGGATTTTTGTCTATTAGTAATCTGAGGATTGGTTTAAAGTTTTCAAGAGACAAATTTGGTAAAGCGCAAAGACCTTTTGCCGCTTCTCCTCTCAATCTCCAATCTTTATTACTCAAATAGGGGAGCAATAAATTTTCTTTCCCATCAATATCAATTTTAGGAATCAGTTTAATCGTATTTATAACAATGTCATCATTTATCGATTTTAGTAGATGATTATAATTGAATTGTTTCTCCGTTATTCCGGTAGGTGTTTTTCTAAATAAAGTAAAAAGTGCTTCTGAAATATCGTTATCATCTTGCGATTCATTAATGATTCTAAGAAGTATTAAAGCTTCTCTACCTTCTAATGAAAAATTGCGCAAGTGAAAATTTAATATACCCATTGCAGATTTCATTGCGAATGGTTTATGTTTTTCAGCATATATAATTAATCTTTCAAAATCGGATTGATTTCCCGTTTTTCCGATTGATTCAATAATCTCCCTAAGCGCATATTCATTCGCCTCTACTTGAAGCTCTCTAAAAAGAAGATCGATACTTTTGCGGCAGTTGGCAATACCTCCTAAAGCAAAAGCTGCTTCTTTGCCAAATTTGGAGAAATCGATTTTTTGTATATCATCCACAAAAGTGGAATCATTTGAATGATATAAAGCAATTAAAGCGGCTTTAACATCATTCTCATTTTTACTCGATAAATATTTAGTAATAATTGATTTATCGAATGTGCGATTAGCAGTAGACAAAATGAGATCGCTATTGTCTTTGCTAAACTGAGCTAATAAATTAGTAGAAACAAATAAAAGAAATAATAATATTTTTTTCATTTTAGCTCACAGTCATATACTCTGTAACGTTTATATTGAACACCTTTCATAGCAAGAGCTCCTCGCACCATCATATCATTATCTTCCAGAATCCAACTAGCTTCACCACGATGGATATTAAGTTTAGCAGCTCGATCCATGGCTTCCATATAGAATACGGCATCCAAACCCTTTCTTTGGTATTCAGGAATAATTCCGAGTGTGATTACTCTGCTCCATGTAATTTTCTTTTTCATTGTAAAAAGTTTCAACCAATTAAAAGGGAGCAGTTTACCATTCATATGTTTGAAAATCTGATTATAGTCTGGTAATACCAGAGCAAAACCAATTAGTTCACCATTAACTTCACCAAAATAAATGAGTGATGGTTCAACTAATGGTTTTAAGTCTTTAGCCATTGCATCAATCTCTGCATCGGTCATGGGAACGAAGCCCCAGTTTGGAGCCCATGCTTTATTATAGATATATTTTACCTTCTCTAAATCTTTATTAAATTCTTTAGGATTCATCTGATAGATTATTAATCCGGCTCGTTCTTTTGCGAGTAGGGCTACTCTTTTTACTTTCTCGGCAGTTTTTAAATCTTTTGCTTCGATACTAAATGCAAGTAGATCTTTAGCTTTTTTAAATCCATAATTATCGACAAGTTCTAAATAGTAAGGAGGATTATAAGGCATTAATAGTCGAGGGTCATCATCGAAACCTTCTACGAGCATAGACCATTCATCATTGGAAGATGGATTAGCAGGACCACGCATTACATCAAGCCCTTTATTTAAAAGCCAAGCTTTAGCAGTATCAAATAGTTTATTTGCTACTTCTTGATCGTTAATACATTCAAAGAAGCCGAAGAAGCCTACTTTATCGTGATGATATTGATTATGGAGATCATTTTTAATTGCGGAAATTCTTCCTACAATTTTATTATTGTGCCAAGCAAGAAAATTATCCATCTCTGCATGTTGGAAGAATGGATTATTCTTTTTATCAAGGATATGCTTTTTATCGTATAAAAGTGGAGGCACCCAATGCGGATAGTCTTTATATATTTCCCATTGAAATTTTAAGAATTTGTTTAAGTCAGATTTCGTCTGGACAGTAGTAATAGTAATTTCACTCATAATAATATCCTCAAATAAAAAAAGCATACCCGAAAATAATTCAAGTATGCTCTAAAAAAAATAATTAGTTCAATTTAAATAAGACCTAAATCTTTCCCAACTTTTGTGAAAGTATCGATAATTTTTTCTAAATGTTCTTTTTCGTGAGTAGCCATGTAGCTTGTTCTCATCATCTGGCGACCTTGGGGGACACCGGGAGAGATAAATACATTTACGAATACTCCTGCATCATACAATGCTCTCCACATTTGGAATGCGATTGCATCATCTCCAACAATAACGGGAACGATTGCAGTTCTTCCATCGATAATTTTGAAGCCGGCTTCGGATAAACCTTTTCTTACAAAATTGGCATTATTTATTAAATTTGTTACTCTTTCCGGTTCTTGTTCTAAAATTTCTAATGCTGCTAATGCTGAAGCCACGGAAGCAGGGGTTGGGGATGCACTGAATATTAATGCAGATGAATGATGTTTAAGGAAATCAATTACTTTTGCTTTACCGGCAACGAATCCGCCTAATGAAGCAAAAGTTTTGCTGAATGTCCCCATTGTTAAATCGACATCGTTTTCGAGATCAAATTCACTTGCGGTACCTCTTCCTCCTTTACCAATAACTCCCACTGAATGAGCATCATCAATCAAAGTACGTGCATTATATTTTTTAGCTAATTCTACTAATTTAGGAAGATGAACAATTTCGCCGCCTGTACTAAATACGCCATCGCTTACTAAAAGTTTCGGAGCATCAAGTGGAAGTTTAGCTAAGACTCTTTCCAAATCAGCCATATCGTTATGATGATATCTTACAACTTCGATAGTTCCGCCTTTAGCCATCATATTACCGGCAACTATACAAGCATGATTATCTCTATCAGAGACAACATATTCGCCACGTCCAGCTAATGTCGGAATTATTCCTTGTGCTGATTGATATCCGGTACTAAATAAAAGTACAGCTTCTGTACCAAAAAACTTAGCTAATTTTTCTTCTAATTCTATATGTAAATCTAGAGTTCCGGTTAAATATCTACTGCCAGAGCAACCGGTGCCGTATTTATTAATTGCATTGATAGCGGCTTCTTTAACTTTTGGATGTGAAGTAAGACCCAAATAGTTATTAGAACCTGCCATTATAATTTTACGTCCTTCGATCTGTACTACTGGTCCCTCGTTCTCTTCAATTGCTCTGAAGTATGGGTAAACGCCCATTGCTTTGATATCATCAGCTCTGGTAAAGTCGTAACATTTTTTGAATAAATCCAAAATTATCCTCCGGGATGTTAACTATGGTTGTCTTTTTTTTTATTATCTTACTATTTGTCAAAATTAACTGTTTAATTTATTAAAAAAGCATATAAAATCAAATAATTAGGTTATGGAAAATAAGAAAATGAAATCAGTGGTAACAGGGGCATCAGGTTTTGTCGGAAGTCATTTAGTCGATTTATTACTAGAGAAAGGACACGAAGTAGTATGTTTATTAAGAAAAACTTCTTCAAAAAAGTGGCTTGAAGGGAAGCCGGTGGAAATTGTTGATGCCGGATTATTTGATTATGATGCACTTACTACTGTGCTTAAAGATGCGGATTATCTATTCCATGTAGCCGGAGTAGTTAAGTCCAAAACCGATGATGGATATACGAGAGGGAATGTTGAAACAACAAAATCCTTATTAGAAGTTGTAGCGAAGAATAATCGTAATATAAAAAAAATAGTGATTGTAAGCAGTCAAACTGCGGGTGGACCGTCTTTATCTGAAAAAGCGCGAATCGAATCCGATGAAGCTTTTCCAATTACGCGGTATGGAAAGAGCAAACTAGAGCAGGAAAAATTAGCACATTCTTATATGGATATTTTACCGATTTCAATCGTACGTCCTCCGGCTGTATATGGTGAACGTGATACAGAAATATATCTTGTTTTTAAAACATATCAACAAGGCTTAATGACTTTAGTCGGCTTCGATAAAAAGAAACTCAATTTAGTTTATGTGAAAGATTTGGTATATGGAATTTATCTGGCGGCGATATCGGAAAATTCAAAAGGGGAGACTTATTATATCGGTTCTGATGAATTTTATGATTGGGATATTGTTAGTGATGCAATAAAGAATGCTTTTGGCAAGGGGGCAATAAAGCTCAGAATTCCTCATTCAATAGTTTATGTTGTTGCATCTATTGCACAATTCTTTTCAATGTTTAGTAAGAATGCCGCAACTTTTAATTTGGAAAAAGCAAGAGATTTTGTGCAAAGATATTGGACATGCGATATCTCTAAAGCAAAGGAACAGTTAGGTTACAGACCACAGTACACTCTTCAAGAGGGAATGAAAAGAACTATTAATTGGTACAAAGAAAATAAGTGGCTTTAATTATTTTTAGCACCTTCTTTTACCCAAGTCCTTATTCCAGCGATCTGATTAGAAGTTAAACCCCAATAGCCGAGCGGAGGCATCGGGTCAACGTAATTACCTTCAATAGCCCAGATCAGTTTGCTGTTTTCGGGTAATCCGGGAGCTACAACTAAATAGTCGGATATAGCATTAACATGCGATGTAAAACTTAATCCACCTGCTCGTATCTGATCATCATGGCATCCCGCATTAGCGCATTTAGCTGTGAATACAGGTTGAATATATTGGTTGTAACTCACGTTAGATGAAGGAATCATTTTATTATCCAATTCAAAAACATTTATAGTATCATCACAGCTCGTATTTATAATAAGTGCAAATGCCACTAATAGAACAGTGTTGATGATTTTTGATTTTATTTTTATTCTTTTCATGTTTACAAAATTATTTTTAATCATTGGAAAAGATAATAATTATTTTTGATTAATTGAGGGGGATAATTTATCTCTTAGTGTCAAAAGATTATTTTTCATATTTTTAAAAATAATATAAGAACAGATAATTGAAAATAATCAAAAACAATTCAGACCGTCTGCAAAGAACAAGCAGAAGAAATTCAGTATTAATTACACGGCTTGTCCTAGTTCTATTATTATTAGTAGTAATGAATTCTATTATCTTTCATTATTTGATGGTATATGAAAATAGATATTACTCATGGATAACAAGTTTTTATTGGACAACAACAAACATGTCAACTCTTGGTCCCGGAGATATAACTTTTACGAGTGATATGGGCAGGCTATTTAATGTATTTGTATCTTTCTCAGGACTTATTTATATACTTGGATTAGTTCCTTTAACATTCGTTAAATTATATCAATCACCTGAACGAATTCATAGAGATTTAAGGGACACAATTTCTGACCATATTATACTTACCCATTATGATCATCTTTCATCTTTATTGATTAAAAAGCTTAAGCAATTTAGAATCACTTATGTATTAGTAGAACCGGAACTCAAGAAAGCATCTGAACTAATGGATATGGGATTTAATATTGTATCAAGTGATCTGGACGATAAAGATGCTTATGAAAAAGTTAATATCAATAAATCGCTTGGTGTGGTTCTAACAGGTAATCATTTTTTGAATACATCGATTACTTATGCAGTCAGACAGTCGTCTAAAACAATACCGGTAGTATCAACAGCCGATTCAGAGAGCGCAAGTGAAGTATTGTATTCAGCAGGTGCTTCAAACGTAATTAGACCCGGTGAAATGTTGGGGCAGTTATTAGCGCGTAGAATTACCGCAGGCAATGCGCTCGCACATAATATTGGAAAGTTTGGAAGACTTAAAATTGCAGAAGCTACTGTTAAAGGTACGCCACTTGTGAATAAAACATTAATAACTTCTAAATTAAGAGAACTATCGGGTGTTTCCGTAGTCGGCATTTGGGAAAAAGGAAGTTTTTCCACGGTCGACGCAAATACGGTTATATCGGAACGTTCTGTAATAGTACTCGCCGGTTCACAGGAACAGATAGACCAGTATAATGAAATATTTTGTATCTATAATATATCTGTCGGACAAGTGTTGATTATTGGTGGCGGGGTAGTAGGCAGGGCTCTTGGAAAGACACTTGATGAAAAAGATATCGATTATAAAATCATTGAGAAGAATATAGAAAAAGTTGATTCAGATAAATATATCATAGGGGATGCATCAGACAAAAATTTTCTTTTGCGTTCTGGAATTTTGACATCTCCTGCAGTTGCAATTACTACGGAAGATGATAACGTAAATCTTTTTCTTACCACTTTGATAAGAGGTATTCGTCCTGATATTCAAATCATAAGTAGAAGTAATTTAGATAGGACAGTAGATCATCTATATCGTGCCGGATGCGATTTTGTTATTTCACTTTCATCGATGGGAGCGAATAGCATATTTAATCTTCTTAAGAAGGGTAATATATTGATGATAGCCGAAGGTGTAGATGTATTCAAGGTAGATTCTCCTAAGAAGCTTATTGGTAAAACAATAATGAGTTCGACAGTAAGAGAAAAAACGGGATGTAGTATTGTTGCCATTACTTCAGGTGATGAAGTAATGATTAATCCCGAACCATCCACAGAAATAGAAAAAGGTAAATCGATAGTATTAATAGGCAATGCCGAAGCTGAAACAAAGTTTTTTAATCAGTTCACGGATTGATGGGTATAGTTTTCAAGTAAAAGAAATATCATCTATAAATAATAAGAGGAATACTTCGCTACTTATGCTCATCTGTGCATCTCTTGATTCTGGAGAAGTTTTGATTTATAGTGCAAGAGCATAGCTGATTGTTGTATTGAAGAACTGTTTTTTAAAGAGGTATATTATTATATTAAGTGTAATGGAAAAGCCTGACTATATAAAATACTGGATAAAAACTTCGGAAGATGATTTGTCCTCCATGGAAAGTGTTTATTTACATTGTCGGTAAATATGATTGGGCGTTATTTATTGGTCATCTTGCTTTAGAAAAGATACTGAAAGCGATTTGGATAAAAAATAATGAAGGTAATATTCCAACTAGAACTCATAATTTGTTAAAGATTGCAGAAGAAGCAAAAATTCAGTTTTGTGATGAAGATATATTATTCTTGAATCGAGTTACTAATTTTAATCTGGAAACGCGTTATCCTGATTATAAGATGGATTTTTATAATGATTGTACAAAAGAATTCACCGAAGAAAACATTAAAAAAATTAAAGAGCTTTACCAATGTATCAGAGAGAAGATATAACTAATATTATTAATCGATTCATTTCTTTAGCGTCTAAGGAATTTCCTGTTAAAAGTCTCTATTTATTTGGATCTTATGCAAGAGGCAATGCTAGAGATAGTAGCGATATTGATATTGCATTCGTCTCTGATAAATTTGAAGGGAAAAGATTTTGGGATCGTGAAAAGTTAGGAAAGTATTTAATTAAATCTTCATATGATCTTGAGGTACATCCATTCAGAACTGAAGATTTTACTGAAGATGACCCCTTTGTGAAAGAGATTATAAAGACCGGTGTTAGAATTATATAATTCCCATAGGTGGTTGGGAAAATTTAATAAATATCTTTCGTTGGTTTTCCGTAGAACTTATAATACCGTTCTGATAGGAGCAAACCGTTCATCAATAAATCCCTTTATCAATCATATCATCTAAATAAAAAGACCCAGATAGAAGTAAGCTGTTCATTAACAGCCCTTGTTTGT
>JALNXG010000011.1 GCA_023230485.1 Melioribacteraceae bacterium | reverse complement strand
GATGATCGTTTCTCAAAGAGGATTCCAAGCAAATGCGAGAGTAATCACTACGGCAGATAGCTTACTTCAGGAGATTACTAATTTAATCAGATAAGCCCTATGAGGCAACTCTACCCCCCCGGCGGTCCCGGGGGGATGAGTAAATTAAACACAACTGCGTAATATTAGCCATTCAAATTATCATTAATTCGTTTTAATCCCATTTTTACAAATTTTATAGTGGCACTATTCTTGAAAAGTTATAAGTGTTTTTAACTAAGAATAAGAGAATGGATAAATTGGACGAAGAAAAAAGTTTCGATCTTCCCGAAGGAAAGGGCACTGAAACCACATCAGGGAAAGGATTCAATATTAAAATAGTATTATTTGGATTACCTCTTTTCATAATCCAATTAATCGCTGTTTATTTTATAACTGCAAATGTACTTATTCCTAAAATGCAGGGTACTTCTACTGAAGTTCAGGCTGATTCAACTCATATAGAAGCAGCCCAAGATGAACATAGCGAAACAGGGAATGAAGAAATGGGTAAGTTCGTTTATGTAATTGACGATCTTATTATTAATCCTGCCGGTACGGATGGTAAAAGATTCCTTCTTTCTTCGATTGGTTTTGATATCAAAACCGAACAAAACCAACAGGAATTGAAAGCAAAAGAAATATTGGTAAAAGACGCAATAATTTCAATATTAAGCAGTAAAAATGTACTACAGCTTGGAAATTCACTTTATCGCGATACTCTTAAATTAGAAATTTCAGGTAAAGTTAGTGAACTTCTTCCGGCAGTTAGTTTAAATACTATTTATTTCAGTAAATATATCCTACAATAAAATGGCAGAGATACTTTCACAACAAGAAATAGATCAACTGCTCAATAATATTAAAAGCGGCACAGAGCAAAAGATTGAAGCAAACAATGAAAAAGAGGCAGTACTCTTTGATTTTCGTTTGCCAAATAGAATCTCCAAGAATCAGCTTAGAGTAATCAGGAGTGTATGCGAAAATTTCGGAGAAAGTTTTTCATCTTTCTTAGTAACTAAACTTCAAACTGCCGTTACAATTAATGTCGCTTCGGTTGATCAGATTTACTATTCTGAATATGTCCTTTCGGTATCTAATCCTGCCTGCTTATTTACCTTTGAAATAAAAGATACTGATGTAAAAGGTATTTTAGAGATTAATAATGATTTAGCATTTCTCTTTGTTGATAAACTTCTAGGTGGCAGCGGATTAGGCTCTAAACAGGTAAAAGTAATTACTCCCATTGAGCAGAAAGTACTTAGAGTTGTTGTCGATAGAATTATGTACGACCTCAAGAAATCTTGGCAGACAATTGATACTATGGATTTTGTTCTCGAAAGATTTGAACAGGATATTGATTTTGCTCAGATTACTTCACAAAGTGAATCTGTTCTTTTAATCTCTTTTGAAATAATGATTGGAGAGCAATCATTCCTAATAAATTTATGTTTCGCAACTTTTGCATTCGATAATATACTTGCAAAAATGACATCGCAGAAACTCTCTTCCATTAGAGCTACAAAATATTTCGGAATTACTTCAAAAGAAGTTGTAACGAATCATTTAGTTAATACTAAGATTCCGATTCATGTAGAATTTGGAAATACAACACTTTCGGTTAATGAATTAATAAATTTAGAAAAAGGGGATATCATCAGACTTGATACAAAAATTGATGATGACCATAAAATAAGAACCGGGAGCCGTCTTTTATTTACCGGAAGATACGGTTCATTAAATAATCACAAAGCAATTAAAATAACAAATAGAATTTTAGACGAAAAACAATCACTCTGAGGAAATTATGAGCGAACAAGATGAATTATTAAATAATTATGAAGACCAGCCTGAGGGCGGTTCTTTGGCACAATTTGAGGAATTTGACGAGTCCACGAGGACTTCCGGTAACGGTAATGATAAACTTAGTTTCCTGAAAGATCTCCAGATGAATATTTATATTGAACTCGGAAGAACTCAAATGCAGATTAAGGACATTCTAGAATTAGAGCGCGGATATGTGATTGAACTTGATAAATTAGCAAGTGAACCGGTGGATGTTTTTGTGAATAATAAAAAGATCGCTGAAGGAGAAGTTGTGGTAATCGATAAACATTTTGGAATACGAATTACAAGTCTCGTTGATCCTGCACAAAGATTAAAGGATATTTATTAATTATGTCATTTTGGGAAATTATATCGGGAATGCTTCCTTTAATTCTTTTAATCGCTCTTTTATTTGGAGCTTTAGTATTGGTTAAGAGATACTCTTTTTCAATTAATGGAAGAAAATCAAAATTATTAAAAATAGAAGTATTGAATAATCAGATGATTTTACCGAAAAAGTATTTAAGCGTAGTAAAGGTAGAAGACAAAGTTTTACTTCTTGGAATAAGTGAAAATAATATCACTCTAATCAAAGAATATGAATTTGACGAAAGTATGGAGATAGATAATAATTTACCTGTTGATAAAGGGTCATTTGTAGATATACTCAAACAGAATTTGGGTATAAAATGAAAAAGTTTCTTTTATTTGCTTCGGTGATTTTGATATTTGTCGCTTTTACAGAGCCGAATCTGGCACAGGCAGCTCAAGGAGGTACTACACTACCTTTTCCTAAACTTGATTTAAGTGTAGGAACTGCACAGAACGGTGAGGATGTATCTACAACTCTTCAAATTTTACTTTTAATGACGGTGCTTTCCTTAGCACCTTCTATTGTAATAATGACGACAGCATATTTAAGAATAATAATCGTTTTCCATTTCTTAAAAACTGCATTAGGTACTCAGCAGATGCCTCCGGCTCAAATTCTAGCCGGTATAGCTCTCTTTATTACATTTTTCATTATGTCTCCTACTTGGAATAAAGTAAATGATATAGCATTAAAACCATTGATGGAAAATAAAATGAGTGTTCAAGAGGCTTATGATACAGGGATAGAGCCAATACGCGAATTTATGTTTAAGAATGTACGTGATGAAGATTTAGAACTTTTTCTTGGTCTTTCGAAATTAGATAAACCAGCTAATCGTAATGAAGTATCTACTATGATTCTCGTTCCTGCATTTGTTTTAAGCGAACTAAGAGCAGGTTTCATAATCGGATTTTTTATGTTCGTTCCTTTTGTAATGGTGGATATGATCGTTTCAAGTATTTTAATGTCGATGGGTATGATGATGATGCCGCCGATGATGATCTCCCTTCCATTCAAAATTTTATTATTCATACTTGTTGATGGCTGGAATTTAATTATTGGTTCACTTGTAAGGAGTTTTTCTTAAAATGTCAGAAGAATTGATTGTAGAAATCTTAAAAGATGCTTTTTATACATCATTTATAATACTATTACCTTTATTGGGCGTTGCATTAATTGTGGGTATTTTTATCTCCATTTTCCAAGCGGCCACTTCAATTCAAGAAATGACACTTACTTTCGTACCTAAATTGATTGCTACGATTATAGTATTTTTACTTCTTCTCCCGTGGATAATTGATAAGATGGTTGGTCTTACCAATAGAATGTTTACAATGTTTTTAACTGTATTGAAATGACGGACATATTAGTAACTGATTTCATTATAGTTATTTTAATATTTACACGAATAATCGGTGTGTTTTCTACTGCCCCGATTTTTGGCAATAGAGCCATTCCGATATTTGCTAAAATAGGACTTTCAATAGTAATCAGTTATATCGTATTTCTTACCATAGATACCAGTAAAATTGTAGTTGATCCAAATCTATTCGCTATCGCATTTCTCGGAGCCAAAGAGTTGCTAACCGGTATTATTATGGGTTTCATAGTAAATTTTGTGTTCTGGGGGATTTCATTTTCAGGTTTTTTGATAGGATTTGATATGGGACTTATGATGTCGGAAGTGATGAATCCATTAGATGATACTCAAGGTAATGTAATGGGAGAAATTCTCTTCTACGCAGCTGTTATGATGTTTTTTATTATTAATGGTCATCATTATATAATTACCGGTGTAGTCTCTTCCTTCGCTGTCATTCCAATCGGGAAATATACAATTAATGAACCGGTATTTAACCTGCTTGTTAAATATTCGTTTATGGTGTTTACAATTGCCGTAAAGATTGCATCTCCTATTATGGTATCTTTTTTCTTGGTACATCTTGCAGAAGGTATAATTGCAAAAGTGATCCCAAATATTCAGGTTTTCTTTGTTACTCAACCAATTAAGATTGGCTTAGGACTTGTAGTGATAATTGCAGTAATCCCGTTTTATATAGTTGTAGTAAAATATCTATTACAGGGATATGAATATCAACTACTTGAATTAATAAGAGCTATGGGGGCATAATGGCAGATAATGGCGGACAAGAAAAGACCGAACAAGCCACCGGCAAGAAACTCTCCGATGCTCGTGAAAAAGGACAGGTGGCTAAAAGTGCAGAAATTAATTCCCTCGCAGTTTTTGGCACCGGATTAATAATCCTATTTATTACTAAAGGGTTTATTGCAAGCGAAATAGGCGATTTTACATCAGATCTATTAAAATCAATTGCCCAAATGAAGATGACCCAGAATGTCGTTCAAACATATTTTCTAAAATGGACGATGGTTTTCTTCACACTTCTTGCTCCAATATTCGGAGGTGTTTTTGTCGCCGCACTTGCAAGTAATATTGCTCAATTTGGATTCAAATTCACACCAAAAGTTTTCGAATTCAAACTCAGTAAATTTAATCCTATTGCCGGTATTAAGAGGATATTCTTTTCTACAAATTCAATGGTGGAGCTTGGCAAATCTGTTGTAAAATTAATCGTAATTGGACTTTTTACCTATTTTATTATTTCTAAACTAATTGAAGATAGCGTAGCTTTAGTAAATTTGAGTCTTTACGATACAGTAGCATATATGCTGGATTCAGCTTTTGCATTAATATGGAAAGTGGTTTTGTGTTTTACGGCTATCGCATCAATTGATTTCTTATTCCAGAAATTTAAGTTTAAGAAAGATATGATGATGACTAAAGAAGAGACTAAGGAAGAGAATAAACAGCAGGAAGGCGATCCTCACGTCAAATCTCAAATAAGGAAAAAAATGATTATGTCGGCAAGGAACAGAATGATGCAGGATATTCCTACTGCTGACGTAATTATTACCAACCCAACTCACGTTGCCATAGCACTTAAATATGATCTCCAAAAGGATGCTGCTCCGAAGGTAGTTGCAAAAGGATTAGATGAATTAGCGCAAAGAATTAAAAAGTTAGGTGTGGATAATAATGTACCATTGCACGAAGATGTGCAGTTAGCACGAGCTTTATATAAAACATGCGAAATTGGGGACTTTATTCCAGCAAAATTATTCAAAGCTGTGGCACAAATTTTGGCGTATATATTCCAATTAAAGAAAACCAAAAAGAGAAAAAGTATAATATAACTTGAAAATCTTCGGCAGAAATAGCGATGTGCTCCTAGCATTTGGTTTAATTTTTATGCTAGGGCTTCTTCTTATACCACTTCCTGCATTTTTGCTCGATTTTCTTCTATCCATTAATATTACCTTAGCTGTTTTAGTTTTAATAGTTTCATTATATATCCAAAGTCCTTTGGATATCTCAGTATTCCCCGGATTATTATTAGTAACTACATTATTTCGCCTTGGTCTTAATATAAGTTCCACTCGTTTAATTTTAATTGATGGTTATGCCGGTCAAGTAATCGAATCTTTCGGTTCATTTGTAGTTGGCGGTAATTATGTAGTCGGATTTGTAATCTTTATTATTCTTATTGTTATCCAATTTATAGTTATCGTAAAAGGATCGGGAAGAATTTCGGAAGTAGCAGCACGATTTACTTTAGATGCAATGCCCGGAAAGCAGATGGCAATTGATGCAGATCTTAACACGGGTTTAATATCTGAATCTGATGCTAGAAAGAGAAGAGATATAATCTCTCGTGAAGCAGAATTTTATGGAGCAATGGATGGAGCGAGCAAATTCGTTAAAGGAGATGCTGTCGCAGGATTAGTAATCAATGGTATCAATATTCTTGGTGGTTTTATTATTGGTATTATGCAGAGAGGATTAAGTTTTACTGATGCCCTGCAAACATATACTATTTTAACAATTGGTGATGGTTTAGTTTCCCAGGTACCTGCACTTATTATTGCTACGGCAGCCGGTTTTGTTGTTACAAGAAGTGCCGCCGGTACAGCTCTCGATTACCAGATGAAAACACAATTGTTTTCTAATCCGAGAGTTCTTGGAACGGTATCGGGAGCAATATTCCTTTTCGCATTAATACCCGGGATGCCTACTATTCCGTTTTTGATTATTAGTATTACTCTCGGTGTTTCATCATATATATCTAAAAAAGATACTAAAGCCGATGCAGAAGGAAAAGCAAATAAAGATGAAGAACCAGTTGAAGCAGAACCTGTCGATGAGAAAGTAGAACAGTATTTGCAAGTCGATCCTATTGAAGTCGAAATTGGCTATGGGTTAATAAGTTTAGTTGATGAAAAGCAGGGAGGAACTTTATTCCAAAAGATTTCTTCTACACGAAAGATGATAGCTTTAGATTATGGTGTACTTGTTCCACCGGTTAGAGTTAGAGATAATTTGCAACTTTCTCCAAATGAATATATAATTAAAATAAAAGGCACTTTAGTAGCCAATTTTGAGATATATCCTGATCGCTATTTGGCTATGAATCCGGGAATGATTGATGAACAAGTTCCGGGGATACCCACCACCGACCCCGCATTCAATCTTCAGAGCTATTGGATTAATCATGAAGATAAAGAGCGGGCTGAATTATTGGGTTATACGGTTGTGGATTCCATTTCGGTTTTGGCAACCCATTTACAGGAAGCATTAAAAAAGAATTTTGATAAAATACTCTCACGTCAAGAAGTAAAACAACTACTTGAAAACCTCAAGAAAGAGTATCCCGCAGTCGTCGATGATATTAATCCGGATATACTTAATCTCGGTACTATTCAAAAGGTATTGCAATCCCTACTTAAAGAGGGTATACCGATTAAAGACTTAGTAAGGATTTTAGAGGCATTAATCGATTATTCTAAAACTACTAAAAACATTGATGTACTTACTGAGTATGTAAGGCATTCCATTGGTGATACGATAGCAAATCTTTATAAAGACCAGAATGGAATTATTCATGCATTGGCTATCGGAGATCAATTAGAAGGAATGATTACTCGTTCGCTCCAATCTCAAAAAGATAGTGTAGTTACTTTAGGGCTTAGTCCGCAAGTTTTAAGAGGATTAAACCAAAGATTAGTAAGCGAATTAGAAAAAATACTTAAATTAGGTTATCAGCCGATATTAATCACTTCGGCTGCAATTAGACCCTATTTCTTCCGTTTAATTAATACAAGTTTCCCGGAATTAATTATGCTCTCATATAGCGAGCTTCCGGCTAATATTGAAATAGAATTTATTGGAAAGTTAGAGGTAGATAATGCAGATTAAAAAATATACCGCCCCCTCCTTAAAAGAAGCTACCGAATTGATGAAAGAAGAATTAGGTGGAGATGCAATAATTCTTGGTACACGTGTTATTGAAGGAGATAGACAGTTCAATTCTAAGAAAATGTTTGAAATTACCGCTGGAGCTGATGAAATTATTAAAAAGAACTCTGAAAAAAGGAATGAAGCTCAAAAAGAATCAAAGAATATCTATGAAAAAGAAATAGATAGTATTAATGAGAAAATTTTTAATCCCTCAAGTCGATCCGCAAGTTCAGATCGCGAATTGAACGAAGCCGGATCTAAAACCGAACATCACTTTAAAAGCGAAAAATTAGATAAAAAAATAAAGGAATATTCCGATCTTCTATTGGAGCGAGATATCCAGAAACCAATTGTAAAAGAGATAGTAAAGCATCTAGATAACTATTCCGGTTTAGTCGAAGAAAGAAATCTTGAATCATATTTACTTTCGAGTCTTTCATCGATGGTAACTACAAAGGAATTTAAGGTAAAGAAAGGTAAAACCGTTAAAATAGCTCTCGTAGGTCCAACTGGAGTAGGAAAAACCACCTGCATTGCTAAACTTGCCGTAATTTCTAAAATTATTCACAAACTTAAAGTCGGTCTTATAACGATAGATACATTCCGTCTCGGGGCAATAGATCAGTTGAGGATTTTTTCCGAAATCAGCGATATTGAGATGGCGGCAGCTTACGAACCTGCTGATATGAAAAAACTATTAAAGAAATTTAGCGATAAGGATATTGTTTTTATTGATACGGTTGGTAGAAGTCAAAGAAACTCTGATAATCTCAGTAAAATAAAAGAATATTTAGAAGCTGCAAATGTCGATGATGTAATGTTAGTTGTGAGTGCAGCGACAGCTCCACGAACATTAAATGATATCTCTACTAAATTCAAGATATTTAATTATAAATCGGTGATTTTTACAAAAGCAGATGAAGCTGCTTCTTACGGTGCTATTCTTAATCTATCATATAATTTTAATACACCTATTACGTTTATTACAAATGGGCAGGTAATACCAGACGATATTCTTGCAGTAAGTAGCGAATATATAGCTAATCTTATATTTTCAGGGAAATTATATTAAATGGATAGCCAAGCTACCAGACTAATAGAATTATTTAATCTGAAAAAGAGAAATTCTGCCACAAATTCTGCTAAAATTGTTTCTATTATTTCGGGTAAAGGCGGTACAGGGAAGTCTTTTTTCTCTCTTAATTTTGCATTCCAATTAGCAAAAAGAAAAAAAAAGATTCTTTTAATCGATTTTGATTACAATTTTGCTAATCTGCATCTATTCTTAAACAAAACAGTTACAAGCCCGCTTTCAGATTTTTTTAAAGACAAGAAAACTTTAAATGAAATGATTGAAGAATACACAGAAAATTTAGATATAATTTTCGGAGATTCAGGATTTGATAATAATGTTCAAATTAATGAAGAAAAAATTGAACGTACATTTTTCAATTTGGAAAAGTTGGCGGATGATTATGATTTCATAATACTCGATAGTGCCGCAGGCGGAAGTGAATTGACCCTAAGACAGATTTCATTTTCAGATTATAATATAATAATTACTTTACCCGAACCGACTTCCATTATGGATGCTTACGTAATGCTTAAATACTGTGCAAAAAACGAATTAAAACCGATAAACACAGTAATTGTGAACAAAACAGATAGTAAGGAAGAAGGGAAAACTGCATTTAACAATCTTAATTCCGCCGTTACTCACTTTCTATCGATTGAAGTAAAACTATTAGGTTCAATATCAAATTCAGATATTGTAACTAAATCAATTAAGTCACAGGAATTGCTTTCAAAAACTGCTCCTGAATCACAGGTAATAACAGAAATATCAGAAATAGCAGAACGCTTCATAAAATTCGGTCAATTGGCTAATAATAACCAAAGACTGATTTCAAATCTAAGTTAATAACCCCCAAAACAACTAAAACACGCCAAAAGAAGCATTTTTTGCTCTGGTATAATGTTTGATTAATTATGAGAAACAAAGGAGAGATAATGAACAAAATAATATTTCAATTCGGGCTGCTAGTGTTCTTCTTTTCTGTTATTTATTTTACACAGAAAGGGGATTCACTCCAGCAGATCGTTCTTAATTCTTTTGCGATATTTATTATCCTAACAGTAATGTTAAGTCTATTATCAATAATGCTAATTCGTTCAATCAACAAGAATTCATTTGACAAAATAAATAGCTATTCAGAAGATTTAGCGGGAACTAATAAGAATGAATAATTCAAATTTGTGGACATCGTTTAAAGTAAATCCGACATCTGATTTGAAAAAGAGGATTATAATGAATTACGTAAACTTAGTGCACTATGTAATTCATAAGTCTAATTTCAATTATAATGACATATTTGATCGTCGCGATTTTTTCCAATTTGGCATCGAAGGACTAAGCGAAGCAATAGATAGATTTGATCCTGATTTCGGTACTAAATTCGAAACTTATGCAATTCAAAGAATCAGAGGGAAAATTTATGACGAACTTAGAAAATATAGTCCTAAATATGAAACAGCGATAGACGGCGATTCTATGACCGTTAACACTACAAAAAGAATATCTCTCAATAAAACAGTCCACGAAGATGATGGAATGCAGGTATATGAATTAATCTCCGATAATGGATTAGAACCTGATGATATATTAGAAAAAAGTGAAACGAAAGCAAAATTAATCGACTTAATTAAGAAATTAAACGAAAGAGACAGAACGATATTAAGTCTTTATTATTATGAAGAACTAAATTATCAAGATATTGCGAAGTTACTGAATATAACCGTTTCAAGAGTATCACAGATTCATTCCAAAATAATAAAATTATTAAAAACCAAATTGGCGCCATATAATGATTGATGTATCATACGCAGAAACAAAAGGAAAGATTAAACAGCAACTTTCTAATATTGGTAATCTTCCTTCGATTCCGCACATTATTACTGAAGTATCTCAGCTTTTGGATAACGAGAGAACAAGTGCATCGGACTTGTGTAAAGTAATTTCCAAAGACCAATCAATTGCTGCAAAAATACTTGCCGTTGCAAATTCTCCTTTATATGGTTTACCAAGAAGAGTAGCTACAATCGATTTTGCAATTGTTATTATAGGATTTGAACATATAAAAAATATACTTCTCGCTCTTTCACTTGTAGAAGCATTTAAGGTAAGAAAAACTTCAGATTGGAATCATCGTGATTACTGGCGTCATTCAATTATGACGGCTACAGCAGCAAAGAGAATTGCGGATGATTTAAGATATCCTAAATCGGGTGAAGTTTTTACTGTTGGTTTATTGCATGATCTAGGATTAGTTGTTTTGCAAAAATACATGAATTTCGATTTTAAGAAAATTATTGAAATTTCCAATAACG
The DNA here is from genome assembly GCA_023230485.1 of Melioribacteraceae bacterium. GTDB lineage: Bacteria > Bacteroidota > Ignavibacteria > Ignavibacteriales > Melioribacteraceae > BRH-c32. Next base: position 53,395 of record JALNXG010000011.1, on the reverse strand, counting down.
AAGCTATTCCCTTATATGAAGCTGAGTTTAAAGTTCTTGGATACACACATGAACATCTAGCAGAATTTTTATTAGAAAAATGGAATTTTCCGCAGTATATAACAGATTCAGTATTGAATCACCATACACCATCGAAATCAGAAAAAAATCAAGTACTTTCATCATTAATTCATCTTGTCGATTATATGACTCAGAAAATGAAGATTGGAGATTTCGTTTGGGATAATGATTATAAGTTTGATACAAATATTATTGATATCCTCGGGTTCGGGAATCAAGAATACTTAGATAAATTTATTTACAGTTATGAACCTCTTTTTAATAAGCAAATTGAGACAATAATATAATGGCGACTATGTACACAGCAGCGTTTGATCAAACCCAAAAAAGAGAAAGAACACAATTAATTCTTAAAAGAGTTAGTACACTTTCTCCTATACCAAAAATTCTATCCGAAGTTCTTGATTTACTAAAGGACATTAATACAAGTCCACAGCAATTAGCAAGAGCTATTTCGAGAGATCAAAGTATTGTAGTAAAAATACTTACTATTGCAAATTCTCCTTTTTACGGCTTAGTAAAAAGAGTAGCATCCATAGAGTATGCTATAATGATACTTGGTTTCAATGAAATTAGGAATATAGTAACAGCATTATCTTTAATGGAAGCCATGAAGAACAAAAGCGATCAATATTTGGATCAAAAAGAATTTTGGACACATGCCTACATTACCGGAGTACTTGCCAAAAAGCTTGCTGATGATATGGGCATTCGCCAAAGCGGCGATTGTTTTGTCGGCGGTCTGCTTCATGATCTCGGTATTTCTGTTATCCATAGGTACATGCACTCTGATTTTGCGTCTATATGCGAAAGCGTAAAAATGGGTTCAGAATATAAAGATGCTGAAAATTTATTCCTCGGGATGGATCATCAAGCTATCGGCTATTCTTTGCTCAAGAATTGGAATATACCTGATAATTTTTGCGAAATAGTAAAATACCACCATACTCCTTACTTGGCATATAATACAAAGATATTAAGCTCGGTAATACATCTAGCAGATTATATGACACAACAATTACAATTAGGAAGTTTCTCTTGGGATGCAGGAATGACTCTTCACGAAGAAACAGCAGTTTCACTTCAACTTCTTGATCAAGAAAGCATAGATAAATTTATTGAACAATATAGAGAACCAGTTAAACAACAGTTGGAAACAATAAGGCACTTAAGTTGAGACTAATTAAAAAAAATACTTCCAAGTATGCACCCTATACACAATCGCTTCAATACTATACAAAAGGAAGCGATTCGGGGGATTTAAGGGTTATTACTTTTGATCAGTTCAAGACAAAAAACAATCTTTTTGAAAAGTATGAGCTTTATTTTCAAAATATTGCGGCTTTTCAAAACGAAGTAATAAAATCTAAATCTATCGTTGAGATTAATACTCTTTTAGGACAGTATATAACAAAAATTCTTGGAGCAAGCGAAGCAGAACTTTTCATATTAGATGATAGTAATCAAAACATTGTTGCGGCATCAAATAAATGTTCTACACTTCATAAAGGATTAGTTCAAAAAGCATTTTCTGGCGGGATGTTGGATTGGATTTTTGAAACTGGTAAACCAACTTCGATTCCGGATCTAAAAACTGTTACTAAGAATGGTACGAAATTATTCCAAATAATATTTCCTATTCAAAGTAATTACTTTAAAGGTATTTTATCGATTTTAGATAGTTCTCTTAAGTATTCAGATAATTCATTTGAAAGCAAATCAATCCAAATGGCACTTGGAATGATTATACCTGCATTAGCATCAATTCAACAAAGAAAAACAATCGAGACTTTATATAACGATCTTCATATTTATCAATCAAAACTTAATAACAACTTCCGTTTATATGCAGCAGGGGAATATGCTGATGGAATAACAAAAGAGATGCTTGATTCACTTCAGATTATTCTAAGCAGTGTCGAATATATAGAAAATGAATATAGCGAAGTTGATTCTGAAATTATTGGTCAGGTAAAGAAAAGAATAAAATATTTGAGCGAGTGCTCACAGCGTTTTTTGAAATTTAATGAAGTAAATGAAAATTCATCTAAAGCAAATCTACCAAGCAATATTAATTCGATAGTTTCTGAATTTTATTCAGTAATGCTTCCTACATTAAAAGATCATCAACTTGAATGTGAACTTGATCTTGAAGAAGGAATACCACCATTATTAACCGACTCAAAACAGATTAAACAAGTATTGACAAATATATTTTCTCTTATAAAGAATCATACAAAAAGAGGAAGCGGGATTTTTATTCAGTCGAAATATTTGAATGATTCTATTCAGCTTTCATTTTTTATTACAGAATATTGGAGTGATTTTAATGAGAAGATGGACTATAAATCAAATTTAACTGTAAAAATAATTAATGAATTAATGCAGAAAAGCGAAGGACGTGCTGATTTCAATTCGCTTCAGGAAAATGGTACTTCAATTCGTCTTACATATCCATTAAAAAGGTCATTGAAATTATGAGATTATTTTTAGCTCTATTTTTAATATCGTGCATAATTTCTGCACAAACAGTTGATAGCAGCACTGTGGCAATGAATGATTCAGTTTCGATAAGTGAAATGGTTCAATTACAAATTACGAATGCACAGGAAAATGGTTCACAATCAAGTTTAATAAAAAATGTTCCTGTGCAAAAAGTTGAATTACCAAAAGCACCTGTAAAACAACCGGTAAAAAATAATTCTGCGTCGATTTTGGATTCATTTTCATTGGAGATAAAAATATTTGTTTCGGCTTCACTTCTGATAGTCTTTTTTGTAACAGCAAGAAGAGTTTTTAGCGGAATAAAGCATCGTTCAGGAAGCAAATTGAGAAAGAAAATCGGTTTGATGAGAGAGGAAAAAATTTTATCGATAGTAGATCTTAAAAAATCTAAAATCAGAAAATCGCTTAAAAACAAATTGAAATTAAATAATATCGATACTAAGAAGCTAAACAGAAAAGCAAAACAATTACAAATTCCTCAAGGGGAATTAGTTTTAGCAGTACATTTGAAATATCTTGAATTAAAAAGAATATAGGTTTAGAGATGATAAAGGGATTATATACAGTAGCGAGAAGTCTTGATTTTAGGACGAGGAATATCGAATTGATTGCAAATAATCTTGCTAATATAAATACAACGGGATATAAAAGAGAGATTCCATTCTCGGAGTATTTAAATGAATCGGGTGGTGTAGATATAAAAAAAATTACAAATATGGATCAGGGTGAAACAGTTCTAACTTCAAATCCACTCGATCTTATGATAAATGGAAAAGGGTTTTTTACAATTAAAAATGAAGATGGGACATTAGAATTAACAAGAGACGGAAGATTTAAAATTAGTGATGAAGGGTATTTAACTGATTCTGCAAACCGAAAAGTGATGGGAAAAAATGGCGAAATAAACCTTGAAGACACTCTCCTTACAAAAGATTCCAAAATATTAATTACAGCGGAAGGGGAAGTCAGAGTAGGTGATAAGATTGTTGATTCACTTTCAATTTCAAATGTGGATTCACCTGAAGAATTAATTAGAACAAGCGGATCAAATTTTGTGGCAGATGAAGGATTATTAAAGCCGGCTTCTGAAAATGATTTCAAAGTTATTCAAGGGTATATCGAAGAATCAAACACAAATCCGTTAATTGAAATGGAACAGATGATTTCAGTAAATAAAAGTTTTGAATCAGCACAGAAAATTATTAGTTCGTTGGATAAGTCTTTAGAAGATGCAAACCAAATTGGAAAAGTTTAAATAAGGGAGATGAATAAATGCCAACAAGAGCATTAAGAACAGCGGCTTCCGGTATGTATGCACAACAGATAAATGTGGAAGTAATATCAAATAATATTGCGAATATAAACACAACCGGATTTAAAAAGAATAAAGCTGATTTCCAGGATTTAATGTATCAGGAAGTAAGTATAAATGCATTATCATCTACAACTCCGGGAGTGAATGAATCCTCTGCGAATAAGATTCAGGTCGGGAATGGAGTAAAGCCGGCAGCAACTCAAAAGATTTTTAAACAAGGTGATATTACGGCTACACAAAACCAATTTGATCTTGCTATCCAAGGCGAAGGATTTTTTCAGGTAAGAAAAGGCGATGGTACTTTTGCTTATACTAGAGACGGGTCATTTAAGACAAATTCAGATGGTAAATTAATTACGTCTAGCGGATACTTATTAGACCCTGAAATTGGGCTTAATAGTGATGTCTTATCTATCTCAATTACCAAAGAAGGTGAAGTCGAAGCTCTTCAAACTGACGGAACTTCAATGTCTTTGGGGCAGCTTGAATTAGTACGATTTATGAATAATGGTGGATTAATTGCTTTAGGCGATAATCTTTATGGTGAAAGCAGTGCATCTGGACAGCCAATTTTAGGAAATCCGGCAACAAATGGTTTTGGAGCAATCCAACAAGGATATCTCGAGGCATCTAATGTGGATATCGTAGAAGAGATGATTGCAATGATCGCAGCTCAAAGAGCCTATGAAATCAATTCTAAAACTGTTAAAACTGTTGAAGAAATGATGACTATGGCTAATAATCTAAAAAGAGGTTAATTGAAGTGAAACCAATTCTTTTAATATTATTCTCTTTCTTTTTTGTTTCTCAAAATTCTATTGAAAACGATTTGAGAGATTATTTATTAAAACGATTTAGCGATTACGAAAAATTGGAGTTCGAAATTGCATCGAATATCAAATTATCTTCTATCGAAGGTATTGATTACAGTAGAGAATATTCAGTTAATAAAAACATTGTAACGATTCCGATTTTTTTAAAAAAGAATAAAACAACTACTAATTCATATTTATCAGTTAAAATCAAATTATACAAAACAGTTTTTGTAGCTGATGAAAATATTGATAGAAATGAGATTTTGTTTAATAACAATTTTAGAAAAGAATTAAAGGACATATCGATATTAAACGGAACTCCGATTACAGAATTAGATAATAATTCCGGTTTGGTATCTAAGTTATATATCAGACAAGGTTCGATTTTATTAAGAGAAATGACTGAGGGAGTACCGGATATAGAAATTAATCAGCATGTAACATTACATGCAGGCAAAAACGGGGTTGATATTTCTTTGGATGTAACTTCAAGAGAAAAAGGATTTATTGGAGATGTAATAAGAGTAGTTACACCGGAGAATAAAATTCTTAAAGCAAAAATAATTGATAAAAATAATGTAGTAATAGAAGAGTAAAAAAATGAAAAAAATAATTTATATAATGATTTTAATGAGCATTTACTTAAATGCACAAGATATGCGAAGCAGCTCATTCTATTCTCTATTTTCTGATAACAAAGCCGCAAGAGCTGGAGATGCTGTAACAATAATTGTTATGGAATCTTCACAGGCATCCAATAACGCCGAAACAAATGCCGGTAGAAGTAGTGATTTAGGAATGAACTTTTCAGGTTCATTAGATAAGACTGAATTACCAACCGCAAAGATGGATATTGGAAGTAGCAATGCTTTCTCCGGATCAGGTTCAACAAAAACAACCGGTTTAGTTAGGACAAAAATTAGTGCAACAATCGATTCAGTTCTTGCCAACGGGAATATGGTAATAAAAGGAAGCAGAAAAATTGTAATTAATGGCGAGGAACAATTAGTATCGATTAGAGGGGTTGTTCGTTATTCAGATATCAGTTCAGACAATTCTGTACTATCGTATAATATATCAGACGCTGAAATTAGTTTTGAAGGTAGCGGGATAATAGATGATTCCCAGAAACCGGGTTGGTTAACAAAATTTTTCCATTGGATATTCTAAAGAAAATAATATGAAAAATATATCAAAATACAGTCTATTGATTCTACTTTTAATAAGCTCTTTAACTTTCGGACAGAGGATTAAAGATGTAGCTTATTTAAATGGATCATCAAGTGAACAGATTATAGGTTATGGCTTAGTAGTTGGATTAGCAGGCACGGGAGATAGCTATCGTTCATCATTTACAATTCAATCTGTATCAAGTATGTTAAAACGTTTTGGAATTACAGTTCCGCAGACTGATTTAAGAACAAAAAACGTTGCTGCAGTAATGGTAACTGCTTCTTTAAATTCACAGTTAAAAGCTGGTGCTGTATTTGATGTTGTAGTTTCTTCGATGGGTGATGCAACAAGTCTTCAAGGTGGTACATTATTAATGACACCTATTTCAGGCGGCAACGGGAAAGTTTATGGATTTGCTCAAGGACCTATTTCCGTTGGTGGATATGATATTAATACACCATCCGGAAGCAGACTTGCAAAAAATCATTCACTCGCCGGTAGAGTACCGAGAGGTGGAAGCTTAAAAGAAGACGTAAATACCGAGGAAGTTTCTAATCAGGAAGTAACGGTATTTCTAAGAGACCCTGATCTTACAACTTCAAGCAATGTATCGACTGCAATCAATACAAAATTTGGTGGAGAGATTGCGAAATCAGTGGATGCGGCTTCGATATTAATTGTAGTGCCAGCAGACAAGCAAAATAATTTTGTAGCATTTTTGGCTGAATTAGAAAATTTAAATATTCAGATTGATAACGTGGCAAAGGTGGTACTTAATGAAAGAACAGGTACTGTCGTAGCGGGAAGTAATGTAAGGATACAGCCTGTTAGTATTACTCACGGAAGTCTAAATATACAGATACGTTCAAACCCGATAATCTCACAACCGAATGCATTCTCTCAAGGGAGAACAGAGGTATTTAACAATTTAGTTCCTTATGTATCGCAAGATTCTACTAGTACAATAGCGATTCAGGGAGCAACAAATGTACAGGAGATTGCAGCTGCGCTTAATTCTCTGAAAGCCACTCCTCGTGATATAATTGCAATATTCCAAGCATTAAAAGAAGCAGGAGCACTTGTAGCAGAATTAGTGATCATGTAATTATGAATGAACTAGAACTTAAAATATCGAATAGCCAAAAGCACTTATCAAAAATTGAAAACACAAATTCAAGGTTTGGTAAAGAAGATAAGGTAAAACTTGCAAAAGCCGCAAAAGAATTTGAAAGTATGCTTACTCAAATGATGTTGAACTCTATGAGTAAGACGACAGGCGGACTTCTTGGCGAAGAAGGTTATGGTAATGATATGTTCGATTCAGTTTTTGAACAGCATATAGCAGGTGAAATTTCTAATAGCAAAAGTCTTGGATTAGCTGAATCTATTTATAAAAAGGTTACGGGCGAAGATTTTGATCCTGAATTGCTTTCTAAAGCATTTCAGAGAGAAAAAAGTATAAATAGAGACGAAATTAAAATAAAAGGGATGGAGAAGATACACGGGATTAAACCAAGTAATGGTTCATTAAATAGAATAGAGAAGTTTGATAATATAATTGAAGAAGCTGCAAAAGAATATGGTGTAAATAAAAATATAATAAAATCAGTAATAATGACAGAATCTGCCGGTAACCATAAAGCAGTTTCATCAGCTAAGGCAAAGGGGTTAATGCAACTAATGGATTCAACTGCATCAGACTTAGGTGTGAGGAATTCTTTCGACCCGAGCGAAAATATTAATGGAGGGACTAAATATTTAGCTCAAATGCTTCGACAATATGGTGGAGACTTGAAACTTGCTCTTGCCGCCTACAATGCAGGTCCCGGAAATGTTGATAAATACAATGGAATTCCTCCTTTTGAGGAAACACAATCTTACATAACTAAAGTTATGGGATATATAAACCATTTTAATAAGAGTGAATCATGAACTTTAAAGAACTTAAAAATTTATTAGAAAACCAAAATAGCACAATGAATATTTTCCATTCTGTATTACAGAAAAAGAAAAATGCTATTATTGATAATGATTATAATGCTATGGAATCAATATTAAAAGATGAGCAGATAGTTTTGCAAAGGATAGATCTAGAAGATAAGAAACTAAAATCATTTCTTAGTTCACTTGATATCAAAAATAAACTAACTATTGAAAATGTATTAGAGGATCTCAAAATCAATAATAAGATAGCTCTCGGAGATTATAAGGTATTGATAGGTCTTCGCAATGAATTGAAAACAACAGCTTCTAAAATTGTCTTACTAAATAGATTAATCTCGCAATTGGTGGATGTATCTCGTTCAATAATAAAAGAGACTTTAATCGCATTGATAGGGAATAAGAAAAAAGCTTTGGTAAATAAGAGAGTATAAAATGGGTATTGGAAGATTATTAGACATATCCGTACGAACAATGGCAACATACCAGAATGCTTTGGATGTTACTTCAAATAACATTTCAAATGCAGGCAATTCTGAATATACACGTCAGAAGGTACTTCTATCAACGGAGGTTACCCAAGGTGGTATTGGTATGGGTGTGAAGCTTCAAGATGTTCAAAGGATTAAAAATAATCTTGTAGATTCTCAAATTCGTAAATACCAAAGTTCATTATCCGACTCTAGTTTAAGAAGTGAAATACTTCAACAAGTGGAATCCGTAATTGCAGAACCATCAGATACCGGATTATCATTTTATATAAATGATTTCTTTAATTCATGGTCTGAATTATCATCTAATCCAAATTCTCCTCAGCTTCGTTCGCAGATAGTACAAAAAGGGCAGAGAATGAGTGATAGATTTTCTGAAGTATTCGAAGGTTTTGATAGCGTACAAACGTTACTACAAAAAGAAGCAACAACTACTGCCGGTGAAATTAATAATTCTCTAAAATTGATAAATGAATTAAATCAAAAAATTTTTGAAACTGAATCTCGCGGAATGAATGCTAGTGATTTGAAGGATAAGAGGGATTCTCAAATTGATAACTTAAGTTCATTAGTAAATATTAATGTTCATCAAAATAAACAAGGCGCAGCAATTATTACCATTGGCGGAGTTCATGGTGCGGATCTGAATGTTGCAAATTCATTTGAAATAGACTTTATTGATGGACAAATGAAATTAGTGTCACAAACAGATTCGACTGCCACTGTTCAATTAAGCGGTGGGGACATGTATGCAATTGCTGATCTGTATTCAAATAAACTTCCATCTTATAAAGATCAATTAGGGCAGTTGGCACAGGTAATTGTAAATAAGGTAAACGATACTCATAAAACCGGATTTACATTAGCGCAAAACGGAATTTCAAAAACGAATATTCCTTTTTTTGGAGAAATGACCCCTGATGGAACTGTAGTTAATTCTTTTGTCTCCGGTAAGATGAGAATTAATACAAGTATATTTAATGATCCGAGGAATATTGCAGTTTCATCTTCCGGAGCAAATGATGGAAATGGTGATATAGCTGTTGCATTAGCTAACTTGAACGAAGCAACAATTGGTGAATTAAATGGACGAACAATATTAGATTCATATTCCGGAATATTAAGCGATTTCGGTATGGAGAAATCGAAAAGTGACAGTACAATAGAATCAAATGAATTGATTATTCATCAATTAACCACACAGAAAGCAGCTTATTCAGGTGTTTCGCTTGACGAAGAGATGGCTAATGTGATTAAATTTCAAAGATCCTACGAAGCATCTGCTAAATTGGTAAGAGTTGCCGATGAGATGATGCAAGTAGTTCTAAATATGGTATGAGAATATGAGAGTAACTGAAGGATTAATTACCGAAAAATATCTTTTTAATCAGAATCGAATAAGTCAAAGAAAACTTGAACTTCAAAGCCAATTAACGAGTAATAAAAAGATTGAGAACCTAAGTGATAATGTTGGCGATGCTATAGATATTGTGGCTTTGGATTCAAAGCTTAACAAGTTCGATTCCTATAAAAAGAATATTGGTAATGCTAAGAATTTTATAAATAGCTCCATAAATGCTTTTGATAATGCAATCTCGAATATGGAACAAATGATTCAGAAAGTTGAAACAATGGATGATGCTATTAATAAAGAGAACTATCCTACGATAATAAAATCATTAAAAGACTCAGTAGAATCGATTGTTAGAAGTCTTAATGAAAAACATAATGGGATGTATCTTTTTGGCGGAACAAATTTTAATCAAGAACCTTTTGCCTTAGATGTAGATGGAAAAATAGTCCTAAATTCTGCTGATCTTGCTGGAGAGATGAAAGTAAAAGTAGGTACAAATTTTACTGAAACCATGAATATGTCCGGAGATAAAATTAATAATTCTGGCTTAATCAATTCCTTGAATGCAGTGATAGATAAATTAAATGCAGGCGAAGCGCCAACAAAAGAACTTAAAGATGATTTTATGCAAGGATACAATGGATTCTTAGCGCTTCAATCGCAGAATGGCGAAAAGATTAATAGATTAGAAGACATAGAATTACTTTTAGAAAATAATACAAATAACGTACAAACATTATTGCTTGATAAACAGGCTATTGATCCTGCAAAGTTGATAGTAGATTTACAGTATCAGGATTATCTGCTTCAGATGTCAAATAAATTATCGGCATCTATTTTGCCTAAATCTCTTTTAGACTATATATAATGAAAAAATCAGGTACCATATTCGGATTAATTTTAGGGATAGCATCAATCTTCGGTGCTTTCTTCTTAGAAGGCGGGTCGGTAAAAGCCCTCTTTATCGGCTCCGCTTTAATTATTGTATTCGGAGGTACATTTGCTGCAATTATTATAGGCTACGGATTAGACAAGTTCTTTAAAATTTTTGAATTAATGAAGATAGCATATTTCCCGAAAGAATATGATATAAGTAAAATGATAGATATTTTTATGGAACTTTCGGTGAAGGCAAGAAGGGAAGGGTTGCTATCCTTAGAAAAGGATATCCAGAGATTCGATGAACTATTCCCGAGAAAGCTAACAAAGTATGCGATCGATGGTACAGATTCAGATATGCTTTATAACTTAGCACATTTAGAGATAAAGGCTATGACAGATCGACATAATGCAAATATTTTTATTTTTTCAAAGCTTGGCGGATATGCCCCTACAATGGGTATAATTGGAACAGTAATGGGTTTGATAATGACATTAGCAAATGCAGGATCAGATCCAAATTCATTGATAAAAAATATAGCCACCGCATTTATAGCCACCCTGTGGGGTGTCTTTAGTGCGAATATAATTTGGTTACCGATAGGAGATCGACTAAAGAAATGTCATTTAGAGGAAAAGAATATGATGGAGGTTTCTTTGGAAGCAGTACTGACTCTTCAGAGCGGCGAAATTCCTTCAATAATGAAGTCCCGTTTGGTGGGGATGCTCCCCCAAAAAGAACAATTAAGGAAACTAAGCGCTTAAATTTTGATGAGCCGGAATCTTCCGAAGAAAACGATAAAGACCGTTACCTTATTACGTATGCGGACTTGATCACCCTATTGCTAGGTCTATTCATTATCCTTTATGCAATGTCTAATATTGATGTTAATAAGTACAAAGGTGTGGTTGCTGCAATGGGTAATGTGTTTGGAAATGAAACTGATTACTCATTGATGAATAAAACAAATATTATTCCAAAACCGAACGATAATTTAACTCAAGAGTTGGATAAAATAATATCTAGTTACAGTTATGAAAATTCGATTCAATTAGAAGAAAGTGAAAGAGGAATTACAGTTCACATATTAGATGATGTATTATTTCCACCTGCAGGAGCTATTCTAAGTGAAAAATCTAAAGAAGTATTATCGCGTCTTGCAGTAGTCTTAAAAGAATTGCCAAATGATATAAGAGTTGAAGGACATACTGATAATTTACCGATTAGTAATTCAGTTTATGCTTCAAATTGGCATCTATCGGTTGATAGAGCATTAAGTACGGCATATTATCTGATAAAAACCGAAGGTCTTTCACCTGATAAAGTTTCAATTGTAGGATATGCAGAATATAGACCAATAGCACCTAATGATTCTCCGGAATCAAGGGCATTTAATAGACGAGTTGATTTAGTAATATTAAAGTGAGCGAAATGAAAATAATAACAACACAATTTGGAGAAATAGAAGTCTCCGAAGATCAAATTCTAACTTTTAACGAAGGATTTTATGCCTTTGAAGAGTTAAAAAAATATGTACTCATACAACCGGATAATAGTTATTTTAAGTATTTGACATCGGTTGATAGACCGGAAATAGCTTTTCCGCTTTTTGCTACACGCTTGTTAGACGAAAATTATCCGCAAATTGATAAGCATGAAGCATTTGGAATTGTAACTTTGAATAAGGACCCACTGAAGATTACTGTAAATTTGAGAGCACCGGTTTACATAAATCAATATGATAAGTCAGGTTATCATACTATCTTAGAAGGTGAAAATTATTCTTTTTATTACAATTTGTTTGTAGAGTAAAAAATGTTAATATTATCAAGAAAGATCGACGAAGAAATAAAAATTGGTACTGATATTACAATAAAAATATTATCGGTATCCGATGGTCAGGTTAAAATAGGTATATCTGCGCCGACTTCAGTCCAGATACATAGGGGTGAAGTCTATGAAAAAGTAATACAGAATACAATTGAAGCATCCAAAGCAGGTACCGAAAAAACACCGGATATTTCTAAGCTCAAGATTAATAAGGCATCCAAAAATGGATAGTAATTTTAATGAAACCACAATCTTAGTAATTGATGATTCGGATTTCATTAGAAACTCATTAAAGAATTTTCTTTCCGACTATGAGCTGGAGGTAATCACGTGTAGCGATGGACTGGAAGGGATTCAAAAAGCAATTGAGCATAAACCAAAGCTCATTTTCCTTGATTTGATGATGCCGAATTTAGACGGTATAAGGATGCTAAGAGTCATAAAAATTTTAGATGACTTGAAAGATCTTCCTGTAATTGTCATAAGCGGGCATACAGATAAAAATAATGTTATTTCGGCTCTCCAAGCCGGAGCTATGAAAGTAATTTCAAAACCACTTAATAAAGAAATTCTTATAAAATCAATTAATGAAATATTTGGTAATGGCTTTTTAAAAGAGATAAAAAAATTAAAAAGATTGTCTTCTGCCGAGAAAGAAGAAGTAAATAGTCAACTCAGGAAATATTTTTTGTCCAATTTATCTACTCGTCAAGAAACAATTCTAAATTCAATAAAAACGAAAAACGCTGAATTATTGAAAACAGTAGTTCACGAATTAAAAGGGACAGGGGCGATGGTTGGTTATAATAACATATCGGTTTACTGTCGAGAAATTGAGATGATGTTTGATACTCATAAACCGGACTGGGATATAATCGGTAAAAGATGTTTTATGTTAATCAATGAATTTCAATCTATTAATCAACAAGCTAATTCGGGAAAATAAATGTTTGTAATTATCGGGATCGTTGTAGTTATAGTTTCTGTTATTGTAGGGTTTTTAATTGCCGGGGGTAATTTAGTTTTATTGATTCAGGTTTCTGAATTTATAACGATCGGCGGTGCGGCATTAGGAAGTTTATTAATATCAGCACCTCCTTCTTTAATCAAAAAAATTATGAAGCAGATACCACAGTTATTTAAATCCCACCAAACTACTAAAGAAGACTATCTTGAAATGCTAAAGGTTTTTACAACATTATTTTTAACAGCACAAAGAGAGGGACTATTAGCGGTAGAAAAGCATATTGAAAATCCGGAGAAAAGTGAAATTCTTTCAAAAAGTAAAAGTTTTATAGAAGATCCGGCTAAAAGAGATTTTTTCTGTGACACAATGAAAGTAATGTTAGCCGGTTCAGTACCACCGCAAGAATTAGAGAATATGATGGATGCGGAGATTGAGACTTTTGAATCAGAAAACAGACCTGTAACTGAAACTATCGGAAGAGTGGGCGATGCACTCCCCGGTCTTGGTATTGTAGCGGCAGTGCTCGGTATTATCGTAACAATGGCATCAATTAATCAAGGTGCTGAAGTAGTAGGTCATCACGTTGCAGCAGCTCTTGTGGGTACTTTTCTCGGTGTGTTATTAAGTTATGGATTTGTAAATCCTATGTCGGCGAATCTTGGATTATTAATTCATGAAAAGGCGCAGGATTTACAAATAATAAAAACAATAATTTTAGCTTATGCAAAAGGTAATCCTCCTTTGGTAGCGGCAGAAATGGCGCGAAGAGTAATTTTTTCTGATGAAAGACCAACATTTTCAGAATTGGAAAATACACTTAGAGGAAAGAAATAATGGACCCGAATTTATCTGATGAAAGTCAGCTTCCGAATTTGGGTGGAGACGACAATGAATCACAGCCGCCTATAATAAAGAAGATAAAAAAAGGTCATGGCGGGCATCATGGAGGTGCTTGGAAAGTCGCTTATGCAGATTTCGTTACGGCAATGATGGCTCTATTTATCGTTCTTTGGGTAATGGGACAGAGTGAAGAAGTTAAGGAGGCGGTTGCAGGTTATTTTAAAGACCCTGTTGGGTTTTCTACAAAAAGTGGTTCGATGCTCGATGGTGCGGGTCAATCTCCATTGGATCTTAATATCCAGCAAGAAATGGAAAGAATGAAGCAGGAAAAAGAAGACCTCGAAAAAATAGGTGATAAATTAATTGATGAACTCAAAGATGATACCGGACTAATGAATCTTGCGGATCAAGTAAATATAGAAATAGCAAATGACGGTCTTAAAATAGAGCTAATCGATTCTGAAAATGATCTTTTTTTTGAAGTTGGGACCTCGGAATTAAAATCAGAAGCAAGAACTTTACTTGCAAAAGTTGGAACTGAAATTTCCAAAATGCAAAATAAAATCAGGGTTGAAGGACATACAGATTCACGTCAGTATCAAAATGATGGAAGTGGATATTCAAATTTTGAATTAAGTTCCGATAGAGCAAATTCAGCCAAAAGAGCTTTAGTAAGAGGCGGTGTATCTGAAAAACAGATTGATGAAATTACAGGTTATGCAGATACTCGGCTTAGAAACATTCAAGATCCTTTTAGTTCTACAAATAGAAGAATTTCTATTACGGTTAAATTCAATTCTAATGTCAGATAAAAAAAAAATATTGATTGTGGAAGATGATAGTCTTCTTCAGGAGTTTTATAAAGTTCTTTTTAGAAAACTTGGAAGAGATATAATTATATTAGAAGATGCAAATATGATTATTAGCGAAATATTAAATGGTGATATTTGCTTAATAATAATGGATATTAATCTTAAAAATACTTATTTAAGGGAGAAGAGAACTGACGGTATTAAGCTTTCTCATTATATTAAGGTGAAATATAGCAATTTGCGGATTCCAATATTATTGATAACCGCTTATTCCTCGAGTTATATTTCAAATGATATTCTTAAAGAAAGCCTAGCAGATGATATTCTTCTAAAACCAATTGTTGATTTCGATATGCTCATAGATAAAATAAATAAATTATTAGAGAAGACATGAAAGACAAAGTATTAATAGTCGAAGACGAGAAAGATACTCGATTTATATTAGACAAATTACTAACCCGAAACAACTATGAAGTTGCTTCCGCAATTAATGGTGAAGAGGCGTTGGAAGTCTTAAAAACATTTACTCCCAAAGTAATATTAGCTGATTGGACGATGCCGGTTTTGGATGGTATCGCACTTTGCAATATTCTTAAAGGTGATGAAAAATATAAAGCAATTTATTTTATAATTCTAACTGCAAGATCCTCATTAAAAGATAGAATTATGGGGCTTGATATCGGTGCTGATGATTTTTTAGTAAAACCGATTGAAAATCAAGAATTACTTGCAAGGATTCGTTCAGGCGTAAGAATATTTAATTTACAGAGCGAATTAAGAAATATTGAACATAGCAAAGCGGTAATAGAAATGGCTTGCACAATCGGGCATAAAATAAATAATCCGCTGAGTAGTGTTGTACTTTCATTAAAATCTATCGAGAATGAATTAACTGATAACGAAAGAAATAAAGTCTCTGATGATCTAAAAACCATTAGTGATTCTGCTGAAAGAATATCAAAATTTGTTCAGGAACTTATCCATCTTCAAAATCCAAAAGTTGTGGATTATGTTGATGAAAATCGTATGATAAAGACTGATTAGATGTAAAGAAATTACCTTTTTCTTCGATAATACGATATAGGAGAAGGTATGTTAGAAAAGATAGTAAATATTGCTGCCGGTTCTGATTATAGAAGATCAGCCGGGAACCCTAAACAATTCAAAAGGATGATGTCTTTTTCTTTTGAACATACTTCCGGAAATGACTCCATAAGCATTTCACCGGCTATATCTCTCCTTTCAGTATTTGGCTGGAAAATAAAGAAACTTAAAAAAGATAGTGATAAAATTGAATTAGATTTTGAATTAGAGGATTTCTTATTTGAAGTAATTCTAAGTACCTTTCAGATTAATCAGATGCCAATTATTGATTATAAAGTAACAAAACAATTAAGTGGATATACCACTGAATTGGTTATTACATTATTTCTTGAGGCACCTATTAATTCAGTAGAGGAAAATACTCCGATAAAGCTTGATGGGTTAAACCGTTTTATAGAACAATTTAATTCTATAAGCATTAAGAAACCAAACCTTATTACCGATAGCTACGTAATTGAATCATTGTTTCTTGACTATCAAAAAATGCTAACAAAGGAATTTAATTATATAAATAGTTGTTTAATCCAATTTTTAGAGAAATTAATAATGTTCAAATATTCATCCAATGAAAGAACAAACGGTAAATCCTTAACGATAAAAAGTATCCAAATACGCTAAGATAATTTTATGCAGAATAAATATGGTATGTACGGAGGAAAAAGCAATTCGATGATCGAATTAAGCGATTATAAAGAACTGCCTGATAATAAGTCGGTTGTTATATTTAATAGCAATTTGGATATTGTTTATGCCAATGAAACGTTTAGTCGAATTTTCCAGCTGGGGGTTTCAGATAGTATTCATAAACTAAATCCAAATGCAGAAATATTAATGCTCGTAAAGGGATTTGCAGAAAAATCATTTAAGAATTTTTCTTCTGAAATTTTATTAAATACCGCCGATACGGGTGAGAGTAGTCTTTGTAATGTATGGATTGAGCGTGTTATAATTGCATCAATTCAATATTTAGTTGTGAGCATTGAATCGCTTGAGCAAAGAAAAATAATTGAAGACAAGATTATATCATTGCACAATGCTCTCGATTATGGGAAAGTACCAATAATCATTACTGATAAATATCAAAGAATTATCTTTGCAACAAAAACAGTCGAATCTCTTTTCTCTAAAGATATAGATGGTCTCTATTACCAAACATTATTTGATCTCTTAAGAGACTACATAAGTTTTGAAGAACATCAAAGATTAAATTTTGCTATCGAAAAAAAGCAAAGATGGAAATCATTAATCAATATTTCAAAACGTAACGTTACTGAATATTGGGAATTTAATTTAGATCCATTTTCAACAAATGACGAACTCCATACAAGTTATATTTTAAGTGCAAGCAATCTAACCGAATATATATACCAGAAGCAGGTAATCGAAGAATCAGAAAAAAGACAAAAACTTATATTGCAGAATATTTCTGATCTTCTTTTAATTATTAAAAAAATCAAAGACGATTTTTATTTTGAAAATGCAAATGACAATTTTTGTATTGTATTCAATATCAATAAAGATAAGTATCATCTTGCAGAGATATCTAAAGTATTTCCTGAAAAATTAGTAATACCAATTAAGTCCGAAATTGAGCAAATGATCCTTAACAAGTCTCCATTTTCGGAATTTGATTATCTCCATTCTGCTGAATTGGACTATCATTGTAAAATTACTACTCCCTTAGAATTATCGTCCGATACTTCAATGTTTATAGTAACAATGAAAGATATTACAGAGGAAAAAAATTACAGAATTCAGCTCGAAAAAGGTTATATGAAAGAGATGTTACTAAATAAAATGAAATCCGATTTCTTAGCAAATATTTCGCATGAAATCAGAACTCCGTTTAATGGTATTGTAGGTTACTCTGAAATTATTGACGATTGTATCGAAAATTCTGATTACGATTCTTTGAAAGAGATGGTGGATTCGATGAAAGAGGTATTGGGAAGGTCTTTATCTTTATTCAATAATTTAGTGGAAGTATCTCAAATTGAATCGGGTGAAATAGAAATTGAACGCGTTGACTTAAATAGTAATCAAGTATTGAGACAAGTTTATGAGAGGAAATTTAAAGAAGCAATGTCAAAGAAACTTGATTTTAAAATTGAGCTTTGTGAAGAAGATTGTATGATAGAAGTTGACTGGGTGAAGTTAGAAAGAATATTTGATGTGCTTATTGATAATGCGATCAAATATACTAATTCGGGGAGCGTATATATTACTTCACAAAACATAGATAAACATGTAAGTCTTATTGTACGCGACACCGGAATCGGTATCGAGAAAAGTCAAATAGAACGGGTTCTGGCTCCATTCAATCAAGAAATCGAAGGTTATACTCGTCCCTATGAAGGCGTAGGTCTTGGTCTTACGATTGCTTCGAAATTAACTAAATTAATGGGTGGCGATTTTAAAATTGAGAGTGAAAAAAATAATGGAACAATGATTACAATAACATTCCCGGAAGTTGATTCAAAAAATTTTCTAAATTACTATTAACATGTACGATCTCGAAAACAAAAATATCGCTGCTGTTGATAAAGAAAACCCAATAGGAAAATTTCATAAGTCAGGCAAATTCCATTTTGATTTAAATATCAAAGGAGAATTTGACTATATCAATAGTATAAAAGAAAGTATTAAGATATTATCTTTCGATGTTCCGATAGAATTAAAAGAAATATTTATCCCTTATTCGAATGCACCGGTATTTTTTATATATGATTCATGGCTGCTAAATCAAATTGAAGAATATATGAAACTTCATTTTGTAAGAGCAAAGTATTTGGAACTGCATAAATCGATTAAAGAAAACTATACCAAATGGGTTACATCAAAGAATAGAAACGAAAAAGAATATTTTGCAAATTTGACCATTAATTTTATTGAACGAGATGTCTATAAACATAATTTTTTTAAAATAATAATCGAAGCAATTTTATATACCTATCACGCACCATTTTTTAATCCAAGCAAAGCATCAGAATTATTTAGAAATGCGACCGATTTAATTTCTGCTTCAAGAATGAATGATAACGTCAAAAGCGAACTGAATTATATTGTTAAATTGTTTTCAGGCTATCTTGCAATAAAGGATAATGATTTTCAAATTGCTAATATAGCTTTTAAGGAAGCTTTAGATGCAAAGAAGATTGGTGGTATAACTGCAAAATTTTATCTTGCACTAACAGAAGTTCAAAATGAACAGGTTGACGTGTGCGAGTATTATCTTAAAGAAGTTCTTGATTATGATTTTCATCGTCTATCGATAGCAATTGCAGCAAATAATCATGGTATGCTTGGATATTTCCTTAAGAATGCCTTCTTCTACAATGTTTTTTATGAAAAAGAATTTGCGTTTATTCTTAACATTATTGAGTCCCTCCTTCATTCATATCGAAGAGATGAAGGGAATATACTAAAGGTAATAGAAGAAAAAGTTCAAGGTATAAAGAAAAAAGAATTGGAAAATTTAGTAACTGATGAGATATCAAATTCGATATTGTCCTTAGAAAAAATCATTCAGAATCATTCGAATTCTGAAAATACTTTTATATTAGGGCTTAGTAATGCATTTGCCAAGAAATACGATTCTATTTTTGATGGTATTATTAAAAATAAACGCAATAAGTTTTACAGTGAAATCAATCAATCAATGATTGCTTTTGAAGAAATAATAAAAGAAAATATTACTGCAAAGAATCATATTCAAATCGAGCTAGACAATTTTAGAACTCGTCATGGGGAAACTCTTAAAAATCGATTAAGTGAGTTAGACGAGGAAATGAATTATAATATATCTTTCCTCGAAGAAAGAGCCAGCAGCTTGCCAAATATTGATAGATATAATACGCAGAAAACGATGTCTGTAAATATGACATATAACATAATCATAGCTTTAGTAGTGTTTTTAATTGCAGGATTTTCAAGTTATTCCAATAGGATGGTTGCAGACGCAAATGAATATAATTCTATTTTAGGGATGATACTATTTGAGGGTGCAAAATGGGGAATAATTAGCTTTTTTATTGGCGGACTTATTTCTATTATTATATCTGGGTTAGTAATGATTGAGAGGGCGGATGAGAAGCAGAAAATTGCTCGTAAAATTATGACCCTTAAGAACCAGAAGGGAAGGAGAATCCATGAGATTAAAACCGAATTTGATGCTAAAGAAAAATTAATGGCGGATAATTTTAATTCAAGCCTCTCAGTCTATAATGAGAAAATCGAGAATTTAACTAAAGATAAAGAAATTAAGAAAAAGGTCTTAGGAGATGAAGCGGAAAAATTAATTCAAGAATTTACTGAATACCTAAGAAAATAAAAGTAATATGGGCAGACTTACACTATCTCTTATTGTCAAAAATGAAGAAAAGTATCTAAAGGGATGCTTGGACTCCGTTATGGGAATAGTTGATGAGATTATTCTTGTTGATACCGGCTCTACCGATAGGACTAAAGAGATTGCGGCAAGATACGAAGCAAAGATATTTGACTATGAATGGAAAAACGATTTTGCCTCAGCACGGAATTTTGCTCTTTCAAAGACAACCTGTGATTGGATTTTATATTTAGATGCCGATGAAAGACTTTCTAAAGAATCTATCGCAGAAGTAAAAATGGTTGTAGCAACAGATAAAAGGCTTGGTGTTAATTGTATCGTAAAAAGCACTGATCAAAGAACTCAAAACACACACTCTATCTATTACCCCCGCTTATTCAAATACCACAAAGCCATTCGATTTGAAGGGAAAGTCCACGAACAAATTACTCAATCCTTATTCAAAAATGGTTTCAGGATAGTTAATTCGAAAATATTAATAAATCATCTTGGTTATGATATTGATATAGAGGGAAAGAAAGAAAAAGCTCAAAGAAATTTATCGATACTACTGAATGAATATAGTGAACTCAATTCTGATTATATTGCATTCCAATTAGGAAACACATATAATACTTTAGAAGATTATGAGAACGCAAAAGAATTTTACTTAAAGGTCATTGACTCAAAAAATCTCAATAGACATTATGTGGCTATTGCAGCTTCATCACTTGCCTATATATCACTAAACGAAAAGAATTTTCAGGAAGCAGAAAAATATATCGAGAAATCCTTAACAATCAATAATCATAGTTCTTATTCAAATTTAATTGCTGCTAAAATTTCATTTGGTTTAAATAATTCAGAAGAAGCAATAAAGTATTCGTTAAAATCGCTTGAGGTTTCAAAATCGCAAATAAACTCAGAAGCACTTTCTATACAAATTAATAGAGAGGAAGTAATCTATTTCGGATTAATGATATCCTATTTATCTAAAAATGAATTATTCTTTGATAGGTTTTGGCTTGAACTAAAACATGAGATCAGAAATCATATGAATTATGATAAAACGATTTCGTATTTACAACAATTTTTATCAGGCAAGAAGCCGGTTACTTTTAGTTATAGTACTTTTAAGTCAATTTACAATAACTTCAATTCATTATTTATTTTAAAATTATTATCTCAATTAAAAGATATTGATTTTAGGATAGAGTTATTTGAGAATATGGAAAATGATTTTTCAGACGATAATATTAAAAAAGAATTAGCAAAAGTGTATTCAGAAAAGGGATTAGTAGAAAAGGCGATTGATATATTTGAACAGAGAGGTAAAGAGAATTTGGACGCTTCGGAACTTTTATATCTACTTTCTTTTTATCTAAAGTCCGGAAACTCAGAACCGGTAAATAATATAATAGAAATAATAGAAGAGAAATATAAAGCATATCCACAAATCCTCGAAAGAATTGCACCTCTAAAAAAAAGATTATAAACACCGCTAAACTTTTTTAAAACACTTACGATAATATTAGTGAGAGTAAATCTCAATAACAACAGGGTCAAGCAAGGATGCTTGACCTATTAAAACAAATCACATGGAGGTAGTAATGTCATTCTCAGTAAACACAAACGTCGGAGCAAGAGCAGCTTACAATGCATTAGCAAAGGTCAATGCTCAAACACAAAAAGCACAGATCAATTCAACAACAGGAAGTAGAATCAATACAGTATCTGATGATACTTCAGGTTGGAACGTAGGAAAGCAGTTAGAAAGCGCAAACTTACAAATGAAATCACAGCTTTCTAATATCAACAGTGCGAAAAACTTTTTGTCAACAGCAGAATCAGCTTTACAACAGGTTTATGATAAGTTGAATTCTATTGTTTCTAAACAAGAAGATTACAAAGATCCATTGAAAGATAAAACTGCTCTACAAAATGATGTTAAAACATTAGCTGAAGAAATCGATTCAATTTTAACCAACACTAAAATTAATGGTAGAGATTTATTAGCAAGTGCTTCTAGTTCATTTGGTGCTGGTTCTTCTGCAATCGTAGTTAATATTGGATCAAAAGTTGCTGACAACTCAACAGCATTAACTGCATTAAAAGCTGGCGATGCAACATCAATGACAACATCAGTAGAAACATTCTCTAATAACATCAGAACTGCTATTAGTTACATTGGTAACAACACACAAACACTTGATTCAAGACAAGCTTTCGTTACTTCTGCTATGGCTAATAACACAGAAGCTCTTGGCAAATTATTTGATGCTGATGCAGTTGAAGAACAATTAACTGCAACTTCAGGACAGATTAAGAGCCAGATCGCTACTTCACAATTATCCCAGATGAACTCTGCTCCTCAACAATTATTATCGCTCTTCCGTTAATTGAGAATCTATACAAGCTCCCACATTTAGTGGGAGCTTTTATTAACTAAAAATGGGTCTTGAAAAATGTACGCCGGAACTAATTATAATCCAAACAATAAATTAAATCCTTATCTCGTTACTGAACTTACTTCTGCTAAACCTGATGAGTTGATTATTAAGATATATGATTTTGCGATTCTAAACTGCAAAAAAGACAATATGATAAAGACTAATGATGCTCTTCAGGTTCTGATAAATTCTCTTAATTTTGCCGATCCTCAAGCTTCTGAAATATCTATGGGATTAATGAGATTATATGAATACTGTCAGGAACAGATGAGAAAACATAATTCATCAGCAGTGCTTAAAGTACTTACCGAACTTAAAGACGCTTGGGTAACTGCATTAAATAAAGGGTAATAAATAAAATGGCTTCTGAATTATTATCTGCGACCGATATAAACGATCTGATAACAAAATATCAGACAGCAGAATCGAATAGAAGAGTAACACCTCTTTCTACTCGGAAGACTAATTATGAAACCCTTAATACAACATATTCGGATATAGCAAGCAAATTTAGTTCACTTAAATCAGTATTAACCTCATTTACATCAAGTACAAATTCTGTCTTCAATTATAAAACTGGTAGCTCTTCTAATGATGATTTTATTGGAGTATCCTCTTCATCAGAATCTGCAACAGGTTCTTTTGGTATTCGTATTGATCAACTTGCTAAAAGTGATCTCGTTCTTTCCAAAGATTTAGATTTAAATGCTGCATCCACTGCAATTACTGTTCCCGGAATACATACTTTTACTCTTAAAGGAGGAGATGGTGCCGGCGATACTCTTGTTAGTAATGTTGAGGTGGAATTTGAAGCAACCGATTTCGATGCAGGTTCAATTACCAATAAAAAGGTAATGGAAAAGATACAACTCGCAATAAAAGATAATAAAGGAATAATCTCATCAAATTCTGTAACCGGAACTTCATCTGCTACCGGAACATTTAAAATTAATTTAAATGGACTAGAAACAGAGATAAATTATACAGCCGGAACTTATGAAGAGATGATGGATAGTATTATCACGCAGGTAAACTCCATATCAGGAGTTTCAGCCGAAAAAATTGATGATGGAGGAGGTAATTTTTCTCTTAAATTTAATACTGTCAGTAATTCAAATTATATTAAAATAAGCAGTGATAGCAGTACCTTATTAAGTGAACTTGGAATAACATCCGAAAAAAGAATAGCTGCAAGTGGATTGGTTACTGCTTCTGTTTTCTCTCCTGAAAGTCTCAAAACCCAATTCTCATTTACTGCAAAAAATTCAGGTTATGATTATAGATTAACAGAGATGACAGATACAAATGGCGGCTCTGCATTAGCCTCGATGGGTCTAAATCTTGGAGCCTCTCGCACCTCATATCTTCAAGACCCCGGCGAAGATACTCCCGGATTTGTCTATGATACCTCTGTACTAAATTCAAAATTTGAATTTAATGGAATTAATATTGAACGTAGTTCAAATATCGTATCAGATTTAGTGAATGGAACTACTTTAAGTCTTAAAAGCACGATGGAAGCTTCCGATCCTGACGTAAGTGTTACAGTCGAAACTGATTCAAAAAAAATAAAAGAAAAGATTCAAGAATTTATTGAGAAGTTTAATGGAACTTATGCTTATATAAGAGAGAAGCAGAAATCGATAGAGGGTGTAAGGGGTACCTTAGCCTCGGATTCCACTGCGGAATCAATAGTAAGTTTATTTAGAACTATTTCTGTTTCACCTGTTGATGGAATTAATCCTTCTAGTATTAATACTTTTTCAAAAATCGGCATTTCATTTAATTCTAATGACGGTCTTGAAATATCAGATGGTTCCCGTTTCGATAAAGCAATTGGTAACAGTTTAGACCAAGTAACTAACCTCTTCAATTCTCCTAAAGGAATTGCCACTACTCTTGTTGACCGAATTACTCCTTATCTCGGAGGCGCTGGTTATTTATCTAAATCTCAAGATAATTTCGGAAGTATGATTAAAAGCACCAATGATAGCATCGAAAGGGCGGAAGCTTACATCGAAAAAAGTTCCAACACTTTAAGACAGAAGTATTATAAAATGGTATCTCAATATGCACAACTAATGACTAATCAAAGAATGTTTTCAGCATTCTAAAGAAGAATAATTATGAATAATGAATTAAATAGTAAATCAAAAGCAATTAATCAGTTTCTTGATAGCTTAAAAAAGCAATTGGATCTTCTGGATGATGAAAATTTTGGTGATAAATTTCAATTAGCACTTGAAACCATGATGATTATTCAAAAGTTAAAAAATGATCTGATAGATAAATATGGGATGCCGAATCTCATTAAATATAATCCCAATATGTTTATCAAGGCTAAACAAATTGAAGAAACATACGATAATACAATTAGGAAGTTTGGCTTGGAAATTAGTAGATTAGAAAAGGAAATTTCAAGCTTAAATGGTCAAAGGAAAATTGTAAATTATATCAGGTGAACAGTGGAAATCAAAGGAATATCAAACTCGAACTACTTTGTCAAACAAAATCCGGTAAATAAATCGGATATCTCTTCAGCATCGGAATCGAAAGACAAAATAGAAATATCTACCGCAGCTAAAGATATTGCAAAATCAGATCTTGGGTCTGCTCAGTTAGAAGAAATCAGAACCAAAATGCAAAACAAATTCTATGATAGACCCGAAGTTTTGGATAAGATTGCTTCAAAAGTTCTAATTGATATCAAAAAATAATAATTATTAACTTGTTTTATAAATCTAAAGCAGGCGGATTATTCTGTCTGCTTTTTTTGTTCTGGTTTTAATATCTGTTTTACTAAGTCTAAAATCTCGTTTTTATTAAATGGTTTGACTAATATATCCGTTAATCCGAAAGCAATAAATTTTTCTCTATCAGCACTGCTTGCATATCCTGTTACTGCAATTATAGGTGTACTTTCGTAATTTCTAATCTGTCTTATCTGGCGAGTAGCTTCAATTCCGTCAATTCCTGCACCAAGATTTATATCCATTAAGATTAGTGAATAAAGTTTTTCATTAACTATATTAATTGCACTCCTACCATCAGAGACGCAGTCAACTAAAGCCAAATCTTTTAAGAATAATTTTGTTACTTCCTGATTGAGTATATTATCTTCAACAAAAAGAATCAATGGTTTTCTGTCAGCATGAACAAAAACTTTTTTTCTTAAATCATTAATGGTAGTATTCCACTTATCTTTTTCTTCTTCTTTGGTTAGTTTAGCAATGTGCATTGCGGGTAAAAGGATCGTAAAAGTAGAGCCAACGTTCACTTTACTTACAACTGAAATAGAACCTTTCATAACATCTATCATTTTTTTTGCAATAGTTAGTCCAAGACCTGAGCCTTCATAATTACGGCTCATACCTTCACTAGCTTGTCTAAATTCCTCAAAAATAAGGCTGAAATTCTCGGGCTCTATTCCAATTCCCGTATCTTCTATCGATATTTTGGCGTAAAGTTTAGAATCTAAATCGACACTTTCTACAATGACTTTCACATATCCTGAAGTAGTATACTTAAATGAGTTTTCAATCAAGTTGGTAAGTACTTGTTCAAAGAATCTTTCATAAACTAATAAAGTTAAATCTGAATTTTTAATTTCGTATGTAAAAGGAAGATTTCTTTCTTCTGATGTTTTATTAAATTTTTTGAGAAAGGGAATAAGGTAATCATCAATCGAGTATTCAGAAAGCTTAAAAAAAGTTCTGTCAGATTCGAGTTCGGAAAGATCAAGAATTGAGTTTAGTGTAGTCATCAATCTTTTGCCAGAGGCTTTAACTCTTTCTAACATTTGTTCATGAACTTCATCTTCAATTTCTTCGATAAGAAGTTCAGTCATTCCCAAAATTCCCATCAATGGAGTTCTAAACTCGTGATTCATATTAGAAAGGATAGAGCTTTTTAACCGATTCGATGCTTCAGCTTTTTCTAAAGCAAGTTTTAATTCAGTCTCCATTTTTTTCTTTTCATTTATATCTTCGCTTACTTTAAGGAAATTTGTAATTCTTCCTGACTCATCCATAATTGGAGAAATCGAAACGGATTCCCAATATAATTCCCCATTCTTCCTTTTATTTAGGAGTTCTCCTTTCCATTCATTGCCAGATTTGATTGTAGCCCAAAGATCATTATAAACAGCCATATCCATCTTTCCCGATTTTAAAATTGATGGAGTTTCTCCAATAACTTCAATACTATAATAACCGGTGATGTTTTCAAAAATTGGGTTAACGTACTCAATAACACCATTAGTATCAGTAATTACATTAATAACTTTAGACTGCTCTACGGCTGTTGATAATTTTCTTAGTCGGTCTTCAATATTTCTTTTTTCTACGATATTATCCCATGCGCGGAGAGTTCTTTCGGCAATATGAGCCATATCAAAAAAGATATCAGGAGATTTTACTATATAATCTAAAACACCCAATTTCATTGCTTCTACGGCAAATGTTTCATATCCATAACTTGTCATTAAAATTATTGGAATTTTTAGATTGTCATGAGAATCTTTTATAATTAAGTCAGTACCATTACCATCAGGCAGTTTCCAATCTGAAATAATTAAAGTAGGTTGAAATTCATTTATTGCTATGAGGGCTTCTTCAAGATTAATGGCTCTTCTTAAACTGAACTCATCTTTCCTTTTTTCAAAGCCTCTTTCAATTAGCTCAAAGTGGGCAAGTTCATCTTCGACTATGAGAATCTTATTTGCTGACTGCATAATAATCACCTATAAATGAGAACTAAGGATTTGGATTTTTATTACATAAAAGCCAATAGTATCCAAGATCATCAAGAAGTTTATGAAACTTGTTAAAATCAATCGGTTTTACTAAATAGCTGTTTACATAATTTGAATAAGAGCTTTCTATATCTTTAGGAGAATCAGAAGAAGTAAGTATAACGACCGGGATTTTCAATAATTCCGGTGTAGTTTTAATTTTTTTAAGAACTGCAAGTCCATCAATTTTGGGAAGCCTAAGATCAAGTAACACGAGATGAGGTGCAGGATTCGAAAGCAGATAATCGATTGCTTTTTCTCCATCATTAACGTGAACAAGTTTATTTGCGATTTTATTTTTCTCTAATCCGCGTTTTACTAATTCAGCGTGGTCTTCATTATCTTCAACAAGCAGAATGGTAGGTGCTTCAATTGTCATGATATACCCTTGACACTTTTAATAGTAAAATAAAATGTAGAACCATTATCTAAACCATCCGACTCTACCCAAATTCTACCTCCATGTAATTCAACAATCCTTTTTACTAAAGCCAAACCAATTCCAGTCCCATCGCTAGCCGGATTTAGTTTTTCAAACAATCCGAAAATCTTATCTAGATATTCTTTTTTAATCCCGATGCCATTGTCTTTTACAAAATAAACAATTTCGTCCTCTTTTGAAATAGAGCCGATATCAATTTTAAGAGGGATATTAGAATTTCTGTATTTAATTGCGTTTTCAATAAGGTTTTGAATAACTTCGCTAATCCTTGTCTTATCTGCTAAAATTAACGGCATATTCGGTTCAATATTAACAGAGTTACTTAATGAACCAAAATTTCCTTGTAAAAGTTCAATAACTTCTTCAGAAATTGTAGTTAGAGAAAACTCTACTGCAGGATTTGTTAATCTTCCAATACGCGACAGCTGGAGAAGGTCTTCCAATAGGTTTTGCATTTTATCAGCTGCATTTGAAATTCTCTTTATATCAGATTCGAGTCGTTCAATATTACCAGAGGTGGCATCATCTTTAAGCATACCAAGAAATCCTTTGATAGTAATAACAGGACTTTTAAGGTCATGAGAAACTGTATATGTAAAACGCTCTAGTTCAGCATTTTTATTTTCCAATTCTTTTACTATTGAAAGTCTTTCAATTTCTGAAGAAACACGAGCAGCAAAAAGGGTCATAAGATATTTAGCTACGGACATATCTTTCATCGGTTTATCATCTATCGCTACCATCAAACCAAGAGGTCTCCCACTCGAAGTATTAATTGGAATACCGATGAAACTTTCAGCAGCCATAAACTTTAAGTCTTGATCTAATGGAAAAAGATCTTGCACTTTCTCAGGATAGACATGAATCTCTTTTCCAAAAACATTTATAAACGGAGAATCAGTCTTTTTATATTCTACATTATGAATTATTTTCTGGTTTTCTGAAATGGCTAACGTTTTTAGAATCTCGGGTTTATCTTTTAATTCTTCTGCGAGAAAAACATACTTAAATTTTAATAATGAAGATAATTCCAGGACGAGAGAATTAAAAAATTCACGTCCTACTGCTGTTGTCCCTTCAATTAATGTTTTAACTGCATTATCTAACAAAGCTTTTTCAGTTACATCTCTGGCATTAATGAGAATTCCATTAATATCTTTATGGGAAATAAGATTTATACCGATAGCTTCAATTATTCTCCACCCATTATTTTTTGTCATATTTCTATATTGTGCGGTAACTTTAGCTCCATCGATAGGCATAATAGAGCCGAATAAAGTCATAATTCTTTCTAAATCATCGGGGTGGACATACTGAAAAGCAAATGTACCAAGCAATTCTTCGTCATCATATCCGAATAAAGCTTTATGAGATGGGGAGAGATACTTAAAATTACCTTCAGCAGACAGAACAAAAAAACTATCAGACATATTTGATGCCATAGTTCTGAAAGTTTCTTCACTTCTGATTAATTTTTCTTCATATTCTTTTTGAAGAGTTACGTCTTTCATACTCCCAAGAAGTCGAATTGTAATCCCTTTTTCGTTGGTCATTAGAAAACAATTATCCTCAATTAAAACATATTTTCCATTTTTATGTTTAATCCTATAAAGAACTTGAAAACTTTCTCCTTTTTGAATAGCTAATTGTTCTTTATAAAGAGTATTATATTTATCCTCAGGATGTAAAAGGGAATCAAAATCTTCAATTGACATTTTTTGATATTCAGAAGGATCATAACCAAGTATATCTTTTATTGCTCCGGTTCTAATTATCTCACCTGTAATTAAATTCTTATCATAAACAATAGTCCCGGTCTGTTCAGAAATGATTCTAAAACGTTCTTCACTTTCTTTAATTTTTTTATTTATGAGAAATTGTTCAGTAATATCTCTTTGAGCTCCCCAAAGCCCTACTAAATGATTATTCTCGAAAACACCAATTGAATTATTTGAGAAATAATGAATATCTCCTTTGGCATCGTGTTCAATAGTAATTTTATTATCAAGCCGATAATTAGAACTGGGCCAATCCAGCATGCTTTGAATCATTTCTTCCTGATTCCCCACCCAAAAATCGTCAAGCGATTTTCCAATTAATTCATTTGCACTTTTAAACCCATACATTTCTGCTAAAGCTTGATTAGCCTCAGTAATCCTCCCATGTTTGATATAATGTTTAGCCTGATCATAAATTGAAAGTGAAAGATCGATCGGTGGATTAATAGACATATAAGAGACCCCTTCTGAAGTTTGCTCCAAGAAAATGTGTAACTTTCTATTACTTTTCTTTAATTCAGATGTAAGAGCTTCTTCTTTTTGAAGAGCAATTTTATAAAGTTTGTTCTCTAAAGGTCGGGGCGATCTTGCAAGGAGCTTATTCTTTTGTTTTAGAATCTCAATTTCTTCTAGTAAGTTTTTTTTAAGTTTTTTGGGATTTTTCATATTGTACCTTAATCAATTATAAATTGAACAGACAAATTCAGATCCTTTCCCGGGGGCGCTGATAAAAGAGATTTTGCCTTTATGTTTGATAATAATATCATGACAAAGCAGAAGTCCTAAACCTGTTCCGGTTTCATTCTTGGTTCCGGTTGTTGAAAATGTTGAATCTAATTTAAATAATCTATCTCGATATTTTGATTCAATTCCTTTTCCTGTGTCTTTTACTTTAATAGTTAACTTATTCTCTTTCAATTCAGCGGCAATTAAAACTACACTATCGGGAAAAGAGAATTTAATAGCATTTGACAATAAATTTCTAAGGACGATAGAAATTAAATAACGATCAAAGACAAAAAATGTTTCAGGAGTTGAGTGATTTAATATAGTAATATTTTTACTAACGGCGGATTGAGCAAATACCTGAATTGATTCTGAAATAACTTCAAATATATCATCTTTTTTAGGTTCAAAAGGAATAGTTCCTCTTTGTAACCTTCCCCATTGAAGGAGATCTTCTAACAATAAATATTGCTTCTTTAAAGATTCTGATAGATTATCAATAGACTCTTTTATTTCTTTTTTAGTGAATGATTCAAATTCAGTACTCAACAAATTAGAGATTCCAAGAAGTCCTTGGAAAGGACTTTTGAGGTCGTGAGCTACAACAGAAAGAAAAATGTCTTTAGTTGAATTTAAATCCTGTAATTTCTTTTCAGACTCGATTAATTTTAATTGTGTCTTTTTTTGATATTCAAAAAATTCTAAAGCAGTTTTTTTTAACTTATCAATTGAATTTCGAAGGTCATTAGTGAGAAAATAAACGCCAACAGCGGTTATTATTAGAATTATAACTGAATTTATTATTGAAGTAAATGAGATTTTATTTGGTGGTGTATTACCAATAATTCCTAAAATCTCAAAAATAGTATATCCGGTGAATAGAAAAATAAGAATAATACTAAAAATAATATATTTTTTTTTGTCAATTACTATACCGGTAAAAATTAAAAGTACTGGTAATATCAAAATATACACATCTCTTATACCAAATTGGCTAAAATAAAAAAGAGCAAAAGTAAATAATAGAATGCTATAAACTAAAATATTTGCTGCAATTGAAGTTTCGCCTGCTCGATTTATTGTAAATATAGCCAAAAGAATGAAAAACTCAATTATTACAACTATTAGAATATTATAATTGAAAAACATAATGGATATATTAAAAAGAGGAATAATTAGAGAAGCCATTAAAATTATAGAAATAGTACTAATATAACTTGAAGTCCTCACCTGCAAATCAATTTTATCAAACGATTCTAAAAATTCCTTAGTCATTTTTCTCATCAATTAAATTGCCCTTAGTAGATTAATATTAATATACAACAATTATCGTGCGAGAATTTCTTACAGTTACAAAGCAATTTATATAATTGAAGGGCAAAATTCTATAACATCTATGGGTAATATTAACCATATGTCTGATAAACGCTATTTATGGGAAATTAAATTAAAAATAATCTTTTTCACTTTTTGATATAAACAAATGAGCTAGGTAATCGATAATTAATTGTAAAGTAATTTTTATAAGAAAAAAACGAGGATATGAAATGAGTAATAATCAATCTCATAAAAAAGATACTACTGAATTACTCCAACTAGTCAGTTTTATGATTGGCGATGAAGAATTTGGAGTAGATATTCTTTTAGTTCAGGAAATAATTCGGATGCTTCAAGTAACGAAAGTGCCTAATTCACCCGATTTCGTAGATGGAGTAATTAACCTACGAGGAAGAATAATTCCTGTAATTGATTTTAGATGCAAACTTGGTATTCAAAGAAAAACACACGATAAAGATACAAGAATCGTAGTTGTGGAAGTTTCAGGTAAGACGGTAGGATTTATTGTAGATGCCGTAACAGAAGTCTTGAGAATACCTGCAGATATAACAGAAGCACCACCAGAATTAGTAACGGGTATTAATTCAGAATTTATTAAGGCAGTCGGAAAATTGGAAGACAGATTATTAATTCTTATCGATATCGAGAAAATATTAACTGCGACCGAAAAAGCCGAATTAGCAGAAGTTATTTAAAAATAAATTTAATAGGGCAGATTCCGAGGTCTGTTCCTGTTTTTAAAAAAGGGAATATTACATATATGAAGTGGTTTATGAATTTAAAGATCCGCTACAAGCTGGTCTTAGCGTTTTCTATTATAGTATTAGCAACTGTATTTATTGGATATAAAGCGATTCAGTCAATGAATACAACAATGGAGGCATTAGATAATGTAACAAATAATCAAATGCCATTAGTTGAGAATTTTGGAAATATAGAATCAAGTATGAATAAAATATTAACGGGTGAAAGAGGATTATTAATTCCCGAAATTACTGGGAGCAAGAGAACAGCTCAATATGAATATATAGACAAAGGAGTTGCCTCAGGCGAAGAATCATTCCAAATAATTAATAAAATTGATTTAAATGATGAAGAAAAAGCTATTTATGAAGAATTAAAAAGTACATATACTTCATTTATAAATGAGCACAATGTCTTTATTTCAATGTGTAGAGAAAAGGATAATTCAATAGAAAATGGAGAATTATCAAATAGAATATTTGAACAGTCTTTTCTAGTTCGAGAAAAATTCTTAGCAATCGTTCCGGTTGTTGCTAATGGAATAAAAACGTTCAAAGAAAATTCACAAAAACTAGATTTAGCCGCAGATGAAGAAATAAATTCAGCAAACTTTTTATTAGTGCTTCTTACAATCATAAGTGGATTAGCAGCAGTAGGTTTAGGGTTTTTAATTTCAATTTCAACCGGAACTCCTTTAGATGCTCTTTCCCAAAAGGCAAATAAAATAGCTGCCGGGAATTATAGTGAAGTTATCGAACCGCTTAATCGTAAGGACGAAATTGGTTTATTAAATAAATCATTCCGAGAAATGGTAGCGAACATAAAAAATGCTTTCAATGAAGTAGAAGAAAAAAACAAAGCAGCAGAAAAAGCAACTCAGATAAGTGAGAAAGCTAAAATGGAAATTGAAGAATCTCAAGTTTATCTTTCAAAAAACGTAGATAGAATGCTTGAAGTTATCAACCGATTCTCTGAGGGAGATTTGACAGTAAAATTAGACATAGAAAAAGATGATGATGTGGGAAAATTATTTACCGGCTTTAATAAGGCAATCAAGAATGTCGGAACTTTATTATTGAGTGTATCAGAGGCAGTTCAAGCAACAGCAAGTTCGGCGGCAGAAATATCATCATCATCAGAAGAGATGGCAGCAGGTGCACAAGAACAAAGTGCACAATCTACAGAGATAGCCGGTGCAGTAGAAGAGATGACTAAAACAATCTATGAGACTTCTCGAAATGCAAGCGAAGCATCAAAAAATGCAATTTTAGCTCGTGAAAATGCCGGATTGGGCGTGGAGAAAATTAAAAAATCTAAAGAAGGAATGGATAGAATAACTACTTCAGCTTCTAGGACTGGTTCAATAATTAATTCTTTAGCAAGCAAAACTGATCAGATTGGTGAAATTGCGCAAGTGATCGACGATATAGCAGATCAAACAAACTTATTGGCATTAAATGCGGCGATAGAAGCAGCAAGAGCAGGAGAGCAGGGACGTGGTTTTGCTGTTGTGGCAGATGAAGTAAGAAAACTTGCTGAGCGCACAACAAAAGCAACAAAAGAGATTGCTGAAACAATTAAAGCAATCCAAAAAGAATCTAAAGAAGCAAATATATCGATGCGTGAAGCAGGTGAATCAGTTACAGAAGGAATTAAATTAACTCAAGAAGTAGAAGATGTACTCATTTCGATTAATGATAATGCAAAGTATGTTGCGTCACAAATTGATCAAGTTGCGGCTTCGAGTGAAGAACAGAGTTCTACAAGTGAACAGATTAGTAAGAATATTGAATCAATAAGCACTGTTACACAACAATCAGCTTCAGGTATTCAACAAATTGCTCAAGCTTCTGAAGACCTAAATAGACTAACAGTTAATCTCCAGGATTTACTAACAAAATTCAAACTTTCTGATAGTTACTCATCATTATCAGTTAGAAAAAACGGAAAATTAATAACTTCATAAAGTTGGGTAAAATGATTAAAAAAATCGTATTAGTTGTTCTTTTAATAAGTACAATAGTAATTGCACAAAATGAAACCGCCGAATTGAAAGTTCAATTCGGTGGTTACATAAATTGGAGCGGTTACTTAGATTCGCGCCAGACTGTAAGTTTAAGAGAAGGTCATTTGTTATTATATCCTTCAGCACCTGTTTACGATAAAGAAGGAAATGATATTAACGACAAGGCAAATCTTAATTTTTTATCGATTCAAACACGAATAAATAGTAAGATAACAGGTGCTGAAGCATTTGGATCAAAAGTTACAGGATTTATAGAAGGTGAATTTTTTGGAACTTCGGAATCAGATGTAAATGGTTTGAGACTACGCCATGCTTATATATCATTTGATTGGGAAAACTCATCATTGCTTTTTGGTCAGACTTGGCATCCATCTTTTGTCCCAGAAGCGTTCGCTCAGGTTGTTTCGTATAATACCGGAATACCATTTCAGCCATTTTCCAGAAATCCACAAATTAGATTTACACAAAAATTTGGCAGTTTTAAATTAATGGCTGCATTATTAACGCAAAGAGATTTTACAAGCAATGGTCCCAATGGATTTAGCTCTTCTTATATGCGTAATTCAGTAATTCCGGAGATTAATTTTCAAGCTCAATATAATTCGGCTAATATTCTGCTTGGAGGGGGTATCGGTTATAAATCACTTACACCAAGAATAGAAACTTCAAAAAAAATTAAGACGGATGAAAAAATTAGTACACTTACTGCGGTAGGATTCCTAAAGTATAAAAATAGTGATTTTACATTCCTTGCAAAAGGGTTTTATGGTGAGAATAGTACAGATTTATTGACCTTAGGTGGTTACGGAGTTTCATCAATAGACACAATTACCGGGAAGGAAACATATTCGAGTATAAATGTAATTTCATTTTTAACAGATATCTATTATGGAAAAGAGTTTCAGGTTGGTTTATTTGCAGGTTATTCAGAGAATTTAGGTTCAGATGACAAAATAGTTGGTAAAATTTATTCAAGAAACGAAAACATTGAATATCTATGGAGAGTAACTCCCCGTATTCAATATAATTTTAATAAAATAACCGTAGCAACTGAATTAGAAATTACATCAGCAGCTTATGGTAAATTAGATGAATATGCAAAAGTATCAAATTCAGAGAAAGTAACAAATACACGTTTAGTTGTATCAGTTTTTTACTTTTTTTAATGATGCGCAAAATAAGTCAATAAAAAAATTGATTGTAGTATAAAACCAAAGGAAGAATAAATCGTGGCATTTTTAACGTGGAATCTGAATTATAGCGTAAAAGTAAAAAACTTTGATAACCAGCACCAACGCTTATTTGATTTAATAAATAGTCTTCATGATGCTATGAGTACGGGAAAATCAAATACGGTTTTAGATAAAATAATTTCCGAATTAGTTTTATATACAAAAACACATTTTAGAAGCGAAGAAGAACTCTTTGCAAAATTTAGTTATCCGGATCGTCTTAAACATGTGAGTGAACATACAGAATTTGTAAAGAAAATTTCAGATTTTGAAAAAGAATTTAAAGATGGGAAAATAGGATTATCAATAGAAATATTAAATTTTTTAAATAAATGGTTATTAAAACATATTAAACAAACAGATAAAGCTTATTCAGAATTTATGAATAAGAATGGGATTAATTAATTACATGGAGGTAATGTGAAAACAAAGAGTGTTGTATTATTATTAATTTTATTTCTTCTTGCTGCAATTAAAATGGATGCAAAAATTGTAATCCCTGGAGGCGAAGAGGAATATTTACCAATGGCTGAAGTAATGCCAGAGCCGGTTGATGGTATGGCTGGAATAATGAAGAAAATGGTTTATCCACCAATAGCAAAAAGTGCAGGGATGGAAGGAAGAGTAATTGTAATGGCATTTATCAATGAAAGAGGAGGTGTTGATGACGTTAAAATTATTAAAGGTCTTGGCGGCGGATGCAATGAAGAAGTAGAAAAAGTATTAAAAGTCAGTAAGTTCAAGCCGGGCATAAATGAAGGCAAACCGGTGAAAGTAAAATTAACCATGTCATTTGTGTTTAAAAAATAAAAAAAGATAAAATTATGAAATCGATAACAGATTTGAAATTTAAGTCAAAATTACAGCTTTCTTATTTATTGCTCGGTCTTGTTTGTACGGTGGTTTTGGTAAATGACTTATTCCAGATGTGGCGGATAGACGGAGTTAAGGATAATATCTATTCAGAATTTATTGAACCTTCTAACGAAGTAGATAAAATCTATACCCAGTTTGAATCAACAAAAAGCACACTACTAAAATTTTCAATTTCTATATTTGAATCCGATTTTGATTCTGATTTAAAATCATTAATGAAAACGAAAACATCGATAGATACTTCATTAGCAAATTTGAACGAAAAGTATAAAGGCAGCGAAATTGAAAAATACTTAGAGTCAATAGATAAGACATGGGCAGATTATAAAATGCTCGTAATTGACGGTACAATAAGTGCCGCAGCAATTAAAGATTTTGATATAGCAGCAGAAGTAGCATCAACATCCGGGAAAGAAATCGGGAATAAACTGCTAAATGATTTCCAGAATATAAATGAATTTTTAGATACAAAAGGAGAAACACTAAATACAAAACTCTCTGATATAGTATCTACTTCTCGAATAATTTCAATAATTGGAATGTTTCTTGGTTCGTTAATATTCTTATTCGCTTTTACTAAAGTAACTGCAATGCTTACTAAACCTATTGCCCAGCTAAAGGATTTAATTGCAAAGTTCTCTTTAGGCGATTTTGATGAGAAAATTGTTTCTCATACGAAAGATGAATTTGGTGAATTAGAGCAAATGATGGAAAGCCTCAGAGTTTCGCAAGTTGAAAAGATTAATGCAGCTTATGAAATATCAAAAGGAAATCTATCAGTTAGTATTAATGAACTTTCAGAAAAAGATAATCTATCTAAGAATTATAAGGTAGTAATAGAAAACCTTAGCAATTTAAAGAAAGAACTTTCCTTTGTTACTGAAGAAATAGTAGGTGGAAAAATTACTACAAGAGGAAAGGCAGATCCATTTAATGGTGCTTACAAAGAGATAGTAGTTGGTGTTAATACAACTTTAGATGCTTTGTTCTCGCCAATAAAAGAAGGTGTTGATGTATTAGCAGAGATATCAAAAGGAGATTTTACAGCAAGAGTAAAAGGGAATTATAAAGGTGAACATAGAATGATTTCTGATAGCATTAATACACTTGGGGAATCGATTTCGGATATACTTAGAAATATAGCGAAAATGGTAAATACAACTTCATCAATTAGTGAGCAGATTTCTTCTTCAACAGAAGAGATGGCAGCCGGTGCACAGGAACAGAGTAATCAATCATCTGAAGTAGCTTTATCAGTAGAAGAGATGACACAGACAATCTTAAATACATCAAAGAATGCGATTATGGCTTCAGATTCATCAAAAAGAGCCGGAATTGCTGCCAGGGATGGTGGATTGGTTGTAGAAAAAACGGTTGATGGAATGATTAAGATTGCATCGTTCGTGGATAAAGCTTCTGAGAAAATCCAAGACCTTGGTAAAAATAGCGAAGAGATTGGCGAAATTGTTCAGGTGATAGATGATATAGCAAATCAAACTAATCTATTAGCACTTAATGCTGCAATTGAAGCAGCGAGAGCCGGTGAACAAGGTCGTGGCTTTGCGGTTGTAGCAGATGAAGTAAGGAAACTTGCTGAAAGAACAACTAAAGCTACTAAAGAAATTTCGCAGATGATTGGTAAGATACAATCAGATACAAATAAAGTAGTTGATTCTATGAAGGAAGGCAGTATAGAAGTAAATTCAGGAAAAGTTCTTGCTCATAAAGCAGGTGAATCACTTAGGGAAATCATAAAAGTATCCGATGAAGTATTGGATGTTGTTTCTCAAGTAGCCGTTGCAAGTGAACAACAAAGCAGATCAAGCGAACAGATTAGCTCAAATGTAGAAGCAATTAGTAAAGTTACAAATGAGACAGCTTCAGGAATTCAGCAGATTGCATCTGCCGCTGATGAATTGAACCGTCTTACAGGTAATCTAAAAAACTCAATAAATAAATACCAGTATTCTGATACAAAAGAAGAAAAATATAGCATTAAGCAGAGTAGTCTTGTAGCTTAGTTGTCAAATTTTTCCGACTAGAAAACTAGTTGAGGTGAATGAATCCAATTCTATATAAATTCTTGGATTGATAGAGAATAAAATAAGCCGTTAGGATTTCCTAACGGCTTATTTATTTTAAAAGGTTCACTCACATCAAAATATACCCACTTGCAACAAAAACATATTAAAAGATTAATAAATGATTTATTTATGTGGTATCGATTTTGTAATACCCTTTGTAGATGTAAACCTCGGAAAGATTACTTCCACAGATTTGTGGAAGTAATCGGTTATTTATATGTTTGATAATCACAATAAAAAGATTTAATTGTATTTTAAATTTTCGAGGGCAAGATGAAAAAAGTAATTTTACTCCTTCTGATTTCCACAATAATAAGTGCACAAAAGAAAACAATAGAACAGAGAGTGGATTCTGTTCTTGCGCTTATGAACTTGGAAGAGAAAGTAGGGCAATTAGTACAATACTCGAGCGGTTGGGCAACAGGTTCTCAAACCGATAGACCAAACGAAAGCAGTTCAGATTTACTAAGAAAAGGAAAGATCGGCTCGTTTTTTAATGTTGTTGGGGCGGAGGAAACCAAAGAGCTTCAACGCATAGCAATAGAAGAATCACGCCTTAAAATTCCGGTAATAATCGGTTTAGATGTAATCCACGGATATAAATCAACATTTCCCGTACCTATCGCAGAAGCGAGTTCATGGAATCCGGAATTAGTAAAAAAATCAGCCCGCTGGCAAGCAATTGAATCATCAGCCGCCGGAGTACATTGGACTTTCAATCCTATGGTGGATATTGCACGCGATCCACGTTGGGGACGCATTGTAGAAGGTAGTGGTGAAGACCTATACCTTGGTGCAGCAATGGCTGTGGCACGCGTTAAAGGGTATCAGGGAGACGATCTCTCGGCAAGTAATACGATAGCCGCATGTGTAAAACATTTCGCAGGATATGGAGCAGCGGAAGGGGGAAGAGATTATAATACAGTGGATTTTTCTGATAGAACATTTCATGAAATTTATTTAAGACCTTTTAAAGCTGCTGTGGATGCAGGAGCTGCAACTCTTATGTCATCATTTAATGAAATAGGTGGAGTGCCTTCTTCTGCAAGTCATTATTTGCTTACGAAAGTATTACGAGGAATGTGGGGATTTGATGGTTTTGTGGTAAGCGACTGGAATTCAGTTGGTGAACTTATTCCGCACGGAGTAGCAGCTAATCTTAAAGAAGCGGGTGAGTTAGGTATTAAAGCAGGTGTTGACATGGATATGGAAGGAAATGCTTATTTCCGCCATATGGTTGAATTGGTAAACGAGGGAAAAGTTTCTAATGAAACTATTAATGAATCTGTAAGAAGAATTTTGAGAATAAAATTTAGATTGGGTTTGTTTGATGATCCTTATAAATACAATAATGCAGAGATCGAGAAGAAGACTGTCTTAAGCGAAGATATAATTAAAGCTACGAAAGAAGTGGCTTTGGAATCGATGGTACTTCTTAAAAATGATGGATTACTTCCCTTCAAAAAAGATATAAAAAAAATTGCAGTAATCGGACCACTTGGACAATCGAAAGAAGATCCACTCGGACCATGGAATCAACAAGGACAAAAAGATTATGTAGTAACGGTAGTAGAAGGAATTCAGAATAAACTTGGAAGTTCAGCAGAAGTTTTATTTGCTGAAGGATGTAAGATTTTAGGTGAAGAGAAGTCTGGTTTTTCTGAGGCATTAGAAACCGCGAAGAAAGCTGATGTGATAGTCTTATCGCTTGGCGAATCACTTCACCAGAGCGGCGAAGCACAATCTCGAGCTACATTAGATATCCCCGGAGTTCAAGAAGAATTAGCAAAAGAACTATATAAGTTAGGTAAACCGATGGTTTTGGTTTTGATGAATGGAAGACCATTAACTATCAATTGGTTTAATGATAACGTGAATGCAATTGTGGAGTGTTGGTACTTAGGATTGCAATCAGGCAATGCTATTGCAGATGTTTTATTCGGCGATTATAATCCGAGCGGTAAACTTCCGGTAACTTTCCCGAAATATGTTGGGCAGGTGCCAACCTATTACAATCATAAAAACACAGGTCGCCCCTTTAATCCAAAGGTGCCGGCATATACATCGTATTATAATGATGTTACAATTGACCCTTTATATCCATTTGGATATGGACTTAGCTACACAAAATTTGAGTATTCCGATTTGACACTTTCTAAGAGTGAATTCAAAAAAGATGAATCGATAAAAGTAAGTTTCACACTTAAAAATACCGGTAATTTTGCAGGGGAGGAAGTGGCGCAACTTTATGTTCGTGATTTGGTTGGATCAGTTACTCGTCCTGTAAAAGAATTAAAAGATTTTGCAAAGATAAAATTAAATCCGGGTGAATCGAAGACGGTAGAATTTTCTATTACATCAGAGAAACTAAAGTTCTTTGATATAAATATGAATTTTGTTGTAGAGCCGGGAGATTTTAAAGTATTCGTTGGAGGTAATTCAGTAGATGTAATTGAAAAATCATTTAAAGTAGTGGAGTGAAAATGAAAAAATTAATCGCAATATTATTAATTGGATTAGTATGGGGATGTTCATCAATCCCAGTGGAGCAAAAGGATATGGGAAGACAATCCAAACAAACATTGAAAGCACATTATATTAAAGAAGTTGTTTTAGACTATTTACTCTATTTGCCAAAGGATTATGATGTAAAAGCAAAAGTGCCATTGGTATTATTTTTACATGGTGCAGGTGAAAGAGGGAATGATATTGAGAAAGTAAAAATCCATGGACTTCCAAAATTAATAGAAGCAGGAAAGGTATTTCCATTTATAGTAGTTTCTCCGCAATGTCCATTAGATACAAGGTGGGAAACAAAAGATCTCATTGCACTTATTGATTACATTGTTGCGAATTATAAAGTTGATGAAGATAGAATTTATGTAACAGGATTGAGTATGGGCGGAAATGGAAGTTGGAGATTGGCAAGTGAAATTCCAGAGCGACTTGCGGCAGTCATTCCGATTTGCGGCTGGGGCGATCCATTTACAGTTTGTAATTTGAAGAATATGGGTGTCTGGGCGTTTCATGGTGCTAAGGATAATGTAGTTCCAATTTCAGGAACGGAAGAATTAGTTAATAGATTAAAAGCGTGTGGTGGTGAAGTAGTATTTACTTCTTATCCCGATGCATGGCACGACTCCTGGACGGCAACATATGAAAACGATAGAATATATGATTGGTTATTAAGTCATAAGAGGAAATGATTTATTGAAGGGGATTTAAAAATCTAATAGAACTACAACTGCCAGTGATTAATAAGTGTTGGTGATATATGTGTTTCAGTGAATCACAAGGATCGGTGATTTATAAGTGAAAAGGATTTGTTAGTTTGGGATAACTTACATAGAGCCACTCATTGAGGGGCTCTGGGTTTTGATTGATTTGTTTAATTATTTTAACAGATACAAATTAAAGTAATATCCGGTGAGCAATTTAACTGCTAATGCAAAAAGTGCTTGGAGATAAAAAACAAGAGGGAAATCATCTAGTAAAATAAAACCTGATTTAAGGATTGAGCGGACTTGAAGTAAATAAAACGCCCCATTAGTACCGGGAATAAATTCAGCACCAAAGTTGGTGCTGAATCTAATAGTCATAGATACTAAAATTAATGTAGTGAAGGTAATTTTTTTATTCATTCACTAATTATAATATCCAATTTTATCTAAAATTATCTCCCCCTCTTTTTGCCGGTCGAATATAAAGCTAATTTTGTTGGTTAGGGATGAGTTAAATTTAGGATTAATTTTTCT
This sequence comes from Melioribacteraceae bacterium, assembly GCA_023230485.1. Classification (GTDB taxonomy): domain Bacteria; phylum Bacteroidota; class Ignavibacteria; order Ignavibacteriales; family Melioribacteraceae; genus BRH-c32. The sequence continues at coordinate 10,738 of JALNXG010000011.1, read as the reverse complement.
AAAATCAGCAATTGGAATCTCGCAATATTGTAAAACTCTTTCCCCACTTGTTCCCGGTATGTATTCAGCTAATTTATTATTCTTAGAAAGATTTGATTCAAGAACAGGAGTTATATCATAATAATCGCAAAGTCTAATGGAAGATTGATTCCCTGAATTATCACTAAGAACAATTGAAAGATCAGTGGTATCAATATCTACTTTGTTATTTGCAATAAAAAAGAAAAATCTTGTAGAATCGCTAAATAAATTTTGCTTTGTTAGAGAATCATTAAATGTAAAACTATAAGTTGCAGTTTTATTTTTATATAATGAATCATTTTGATTCCAGCCGAGATATACTCCATAGTTATCTTGAAGAGAATTTCCGAAATCCCGAAGAGTTAATGAATTTTCACTCCATACGCTTAAATTTACGCCATCAATTGAAATCCCTTTTGTGTTAGAAGTTGTAAGATCAAGATCATCGTCAAACTCACTGAGATAATTAAATTTAGAATCCTCGTATTGGGAAATGTAATAATCTTTAGGAATCCACTTATTTGCATTCCTAAAATCTTTGAATATTTGTAAGTTATGTTTCTTCCCATTAAGAGAGGATTCAAGAAATGATGTAATATAAACTTTAGCAATTTTTCTTTGTTGCTCACCTACAAGAAGGGGTTCTGTATTCATAAAAAATGCACTTGGAAAACCGAAATCATAATTACCCCACATAGTATTAAAATTACCATGGTTTGCTCTATAAATATAAATCAAAGACTTAAAACAATTTGAATTTTGTGAAAAAGAAATTCGGTTATATTGTCTATTGCCATAGATAGCCCCAACATCATAATCAAATCCACCTTGAATCAATAAATAGTTAATATCTTTTAATGAAATCGATTTCCCATTTTTAGGCTGATAAGGGTCATTAGGCGCAATTTGAATAATAGATTTAATACCAAAATTAAAGTCGAATTTAATTTTGCCATCAATAAAATATTTAGGAAGTTTATTTATAGCTGCAGCAATTGCTACTGCTTGTCCTCCGCGCGAGTGCCCAATTAATGCTATATTATTCATATCGATTTTATTAAAAAATTGATTTGAAGAGTCGCTATTCCATTTCGCCCAATTTTTAAGATGTTCTAGTAATAGATATCCACGTGTAAAATTTTCATTTTGTTGATAATCTCCGGTCCAACTTGCATTGAGAAAATTTTCATCAACAGAGACAGTTATATAACCTTTTGAAGCAAGATGCTTTCCTAAATATTCATAACCGGGGTCAGAAAAATCTTCCATTCCATGATTACCGTGGACAATAAGAACTAATGGGAATTTTCCAGTACCATCTGGATACCAAACTCTGCCATTAATTGGGTAATTACTTGAATTAAATCCCCAAAAAATTTTTCTAACCCAATTCTTAAACCCAGAAGTTTGATTAAAAAATTTATTTAAATCAATACTATTAGTTTTTATTGAGATACTATCTTTATATTCTGGTCTTCTATTATCCGAACCGCTTCCATAATAAAGTGTAGCTACTTGGAAATTTCCTTTTAGTGACGGGTCATCAATTTGCAAATCCCTTTTGAAATGATTCCAATGAGAAGTAGAAATATTTTTTAATGCAGGTTCGCCATAAAATCCATAGAAATAGACTGCGAATAAATTAATGGCTACTATAATTATTATTAATATTATTGAAGATAATCTTCTTAATCCATTATTAATTGAAAAAGCAATGGTACCAAAAGATACAACCCATAAAATTATAGTATATTTTAGAAATGAGTTCATTGGTAAGAAAGAGGCAGCAATAAAAGTTGCAACAAAAATTGCAATAGCTTTAGCATCAAATCTCTTTACAATGCTAAATAGAAATTTTGAAAAGGAGTATGTTAAATAAATGGCAAGAGAAATAAATAAGGAGAAAAACAGGATATCAATTACTTTCCCATAACCAAGAGTAAAATTTAGAGCAATAATAAAAGCATAAAGATACATCGCCGAGATTGCACCGATTGCAATCCCTTTCTTTGATTTATGCCAAAAAGAAGAAGTGAAAATGACAATTTTTTGAAAAAGGCTTTTAAAAAAAAGTTTCACTCTATTATCTCCCAGTTTTATTCGCCCTTTACGTTGATGGCAAGTGTGCCGGTGAAGTTCTCTAATCTAAAAGAAATATTTTTAGGAATTCCGGAAAAAGTTTCTTTTATAGCTGATATCTGATTCGATATGACTTTAGTATATAGAACAACATCATTATCCCCCTTTACTATCAAGGTTACTTTACCACCTTTCATATCCACCACTGAGATACTAGCAGTAATATTGGATTTATTAAATATTACAGGCGAATCATTAAAATCATCATAATCTTTTACAGTTGCAGCAACACTATATGAATTACTACCAATATTTACAGCCACACTATTTTTCTCTTCAATTTGAGTTACGGTATTTTCATCTTCACTGCAAGAAAAAATAGTAGCTGATATAATAACTAAAAGCAAAAATTTGAATAGATTTTTCATTACGACTCCAATTTATTAAGTTAGGTTTATGATTTTATTGCAAGCTGACCGCAAGCGGCGGCGATATCATCTCCCTGTGTATCGCGCAACATTACCGTAATATTACTATTTCTTAATTCATCTGCAAATCTTTGTATATCACCAAAAGGTGTTGGTTCTAATTCTGCTGAAATGCCATCAGGAGCCATGTGTTTTATACTATTGAATGGTATCAGATTAATTTTAGAAGGTATGGAACTGCAAAGCTGTTTTAATGCAATTAAGTCCTCTTTCCTATCATTAATTTCCCGCAGCATAGTATATTCGAAAGTGATTCTTGTTTTTGTCTCTTTCGCATAATGCTTAAGTGCATCGATATTTTCTTTTAATGAATATTTTTTATTAATAGGCATTAGCTTAGTTCTAATATCTTCAAAGCAGGAGTGAAGAGAGAAGGCTAATTTTATTCTTATTCCCGAAGCGGCTAAATCGGAAATGCGCTGTGGTATTCCTGCTGTTGAAACGGTAATACGATTACGACTAATTACTTTATTCAATTCGTCAGTAAGAATTTGAAGAGACTTAATTGTATTATCATAATTGATTAATGGTTCACCCATACCCATGTAGACGATATTAGTTATTTTATCTTTGCCATATTCTTTAGCAGCGAGAAGATATTGATCAATTATTTCACCCGAAGTAAGATTACGCTTAAAACCCATTAATCCTGTTGCGCAAAATTTACAATCGAGCGGACATCCGACTTGAGTAGAAACACAAAGTGTATTTCTTTCTTTATCCGGGATTACGACTGATTCAATTTTGCGATCGTCAAAAGTTCTAAAAAGAAATTTCTTTGTTTGAGTAGTCGAAGAATCTTGAAATAATTCCAATGTTAGTGCATCAAGAGAACAATTCTCTTTTAATTTCTCACGGAATGTTTTAGAAAGATTATTCATTTTATCGAAATCAAATTCAAGATAATTATAAATCCAATTATAAATTTGATTAGCTCTAAATTTTGGTTCGCCTAATTCGGTAATAACATTTTGTAGTTCTGAGAGCGAAAGACCTTTTAATTGTGTTTTAGTTTCATTCATAAAAACAAAAATAAGAAAAAAAGATTTCCAAAAGTATTCAATAATATTTCCTATATTTTCAATAACGAATAAAAAACAGGGAGAATCAGATGAATTTTGATTTTACTGAAGATCAGTTAATGATTCAACAGGCAGCACGTGAATTTGCGGAAGCCGAAATAGCTCCAACAGCAGTGGAAAGAGACAAAAATGCCGAGTATCCAACAGAGATTATAAAAAAGCTCGGGGAGCTTGGTTTTATGGGGATGATGGTATCGCCGGAATTTGATGGAGCGGGATTAGATGCCGTCAGTTATGTCCTTGCGATGATAGAATTTTCCAAAGCAGATGCAAGTGTGGGAGTAATATTATCGGTTAATAATTCACTGGTATGCTATGGGTTAGAAAAATATGCTTCAGACTTTATAAAAAATAAATATTTACGTCCGCTTGCTAAAGGGGAAAAATTAGGTGCATTTGCTTTATCAGAGCCGGAAGCAGGAAGTGACGCTACTCAACAAGCTACAAATGCTTATAAAGATGGTGATCACTGGGTGATAAATGGCATGAAGAATTGGACGACCAATGGAACTTCGGCGGATTATTATTTAGTAGTTGCTCAAACAGAAAAGGAAAAAGCTCATCATGGAATTACTACTTTTATCGTAGAGAAGGGGACAGAAGGTTTTAGTCATGGAGTAAAAGAAGACAAGCTTGGCATAAAAAGCTCTGATACCTGTTCGCTCATGTTTGATAATGTAAGAGTGCCGGAAGAAAATATAATTTGGGAAGTGGGAAAGGGATTTAATTTTGCAATGAATACATTGAATGGGGGTAGAATCGGTATCGCCTCACAGGCAGTGGGAATTGCTGAAGCATCTTTGGAAGCATCAATAAAATATGCTAAGCAAAGAAAATCATTCGGAACTGAAATTGCAAATCATCAAGCAATTCAATTTAAATTAGCCGATATGGCTGTAAAAATAGAAAATTCTAAACTCATTACTCTTAAAGCGGCATCACTTAAAGACGCCGGAAAGAAGTACGTTAAAGAAGCTGCAATGGCAAAGTTATACGCTTCAAAAATTGCAGTCGAATGTGCGCTCGAAGCGATTCAAATTCATGGCGGATATGGATACGTTAGGGAATATTTAGTAGAACGTTATTTGAGGGATGCTAAGGTAACCGAAATTTATGAAGGCACTTCAGAGATTCAAAAAATAGTAATAGCTCGTGAATTATTAAAGGGATAATATGGCAAAGCTTATTTCTGTTTCACCTCTTGGAAAAGATAAGATATACATAAAATATGATGACGGATTAGAAGGCGAATATTCATTAAAAAAACTTATGACTAAGTTTGAGTATGAAGAACTATCGGATGAATCGATGTTCAATTCAGTTTCTGTCTGCCCAAAAACAAATGATGTTACTTGGAGTAATGGAAGTGCCATCTGCAAAAACGCACTTCATAAACAATTGGAACTTCTTCAAATGGCTCGTAATATAGGATTGGATTTGGATAAAATATGAGATCTCATTTTATAATATTATTTTTATTGGTTCTTTTACCGACTATAAATTCAGCACAGCCGGAACTGAAAAAATGGCAGCCGGTAAAAATTAATTATGAATTAAAGGCGAATGAAGAAGGGTCAAATTATTCTACTATTGGTATTTTTGCTAAAACGCTTTCAGGTACAAAAACATTATATAAGTTTTTTATATCAGATTTAGATGGGGATAATTGTCCATTCCATCCATCATGCTCGGAGTTTTATGTCGAATCGGTTTCAGAGACCGGTTTATTCAAAGGGACGTTTATGTTTATAGACCGATTTACACGAGATCTTAATTTTTTCAAATCACGGGAACAGTATAAAGTTATTAAGAATAACAAATTTTACGATCCGGTGGAATATTATATAAGTAATTAATTGCCGGCGGAAAATTGATAAAAAATATTCTATTAATTTTATTTACATTCGTATCGATATCTTTTTCTCAAGGGATAAATTATTTCTCGATAGATAACCTAAAGAAATTTGGAAATTTTCTTTTTGAGAGCGGCGATTTTATTAGGGCAAATCAGGAGTATAGAGAATTTCTGACTAAGCAAGAAAACGATACGATAAGAATAAGGTATGCTGAAACACTTTTCCGAATAGAACGATATACCGAAGCTGCTGATTATTTTAAGAGTGCGTTTTATAATTCATCGTTTGAAGATGAAGCCCGTCTCGGTTATTTCAAATCGCTTTTCTTTGCCGGACTTTATGATGATTTCAAGAAAGACCTTGCGATAAATGAATATATCTCGCCTGTATATAAAAACAATATTATGAAACTCAATACGATGACTTATTACATAGAGGCTAAACCGCTTCCTGATTCTACTATAATACTAAGTTATTTTGAAGACGATGCACGTATTAAAATGAGCGAATTTTATTTAAGAAAAGATATACCACTAAGAAAAAACGGTACTAAGGCAGCTCTTCTTTCAGCTTTGATTCCAGGAAGCGGAAAAGTTTATCTGGGCGAATATGGAGATGGGATTACGGCTTTTATTGCTACTGGACTATTAACTTTTTTGGCGGTAGATAATTTTAATGCTAAACATAAATTAAGAGGTGCAGTATTTTCAGGTCTGGCATTTCTCTCTTATGTAGGTAACATTTATGGTACTGCACTAGCGGCAGAGAAATTTAATATCGGGATAAAAGTTAATCTCGATAAAGAAATACGTTTCTATTTTAAAGAAAACAATTACTTTTTACCGGAGATAAAATATTGAAAAAAGTAATTCTTTTGTTAATAATAATGGCGTCATCAATATTATCGCCAGCGGTTTTATCTCAAAGCGAGCTTAAAATTCAGAAAGAGTATGCTGATAATTTATTCAATTCGGGGCAGCTCTTTGATGCGATAACAGAATATAAGAGATTGCAGTTTTTTGATGTAGAAGGGCAATATGGTTATTATACCAATATCCAGATAGGGGAAGCATATAAGGGTGGAAGCAGATTCGATGATGCAGTAACTTACTTTGCTAATGCTGAAAGGACTGCCCCGAATGATTCACTCCATTTTGATGCTGCAATAAATGTAATACGAGTAAATATCCTTAGACGCACAAACGACAATGCACATCAGTTACTCGATAAGTTAGAAAAAGATATCCGCTTTAATGATAGAATGAATGAAATTAATTATTGGCGGGGATGGAATTTTATATTCGAAGACCAATGGTTGGTAGCTTCGCAAGTATTTGAGAAGATTGATAAAAATCATCCACTTGCTTTAATCTCTAAGCAAACCGATAAAAATAAATATTCAGTTAATTTTGCCAAAGTAATTTCTTATATTTTACCGGGATTTGGTCAGTTTTATACAGGGAACTATCTTTCGGGGTTAATGTCAATCGGTTGGGTGGGATTAACTGGGTATTGGACTGTAAATTCTTTCGTTGAAAAAAGAGTTTTTGACGGGTTAGTAATCGGTAATTTGCTCTTTTTACGTTTTTATAGAGGCAATTACCAAAATGCGGAAGAGTTTGCAATTGAAAAAAATATTGAAGTATCGAATAAATCATTAAAAAATCTACAAAATAACTATCAAGGAATTAAACCGTGAAATTGACTGAAGATGAAATCAGGAAGATTACTTTAAGTGCCATTGAAGAGCTTGGCGATAAGGCAACACCGGATAAGGTAAAGACAATAGTAAAAAAGGCAGTAGAAAGTTTTGATGCATCGCCGACAGATATTAAAATGAATGAATCTAGCGGAAGAGCAATATTAACGGCATTCGGTATAAATAAACCGGGAATCGTTGCTTCGATAACAAAAGCAATAAGTCAATGCGAATGCGATATTTATGATCTAAGCCAAAAAATTATGGGTGATTTCTTTACTATGATTATGGTGGTAGATCTTACAAATTCTCCAGGTGACTTAAAAACAGTTCAGGAAGAATTAAGTAAAGTAGCCGAAGAATTAAAAATAAAAATTTATTTACAGCACGAAGATGTTTTTCGTCATATGCACAGGATATAATTATGCCATACGAATTTGATGAAATATTAGAAACAATACGGATGACGGAGGTAGAACATTTCGATATTCGTACCGTAACACTAGGAATAAGCTTAAGAGATTGCCACGATAGGAATATCGAAGTAACAAAGCAGAAAATTTACGATAAGATAATGAAGTACGGAAAGAATCACGTAAAATATGCAAGAGAGATAGAAGCAAAATATGGTATCTCGATAGCGAATAAAAGAATTTCAATAACACCGGTAAGTATTCCATTCGACCCATTTCATGCCGAAGAATTTATAGAAATAGCAAAAATATTAGATAAAGCGGCAGAAGAAATTGGAATTGATTATCTTGCAGGGTACTCTGCATTAGTTCAAAAGGGAATGACGAACGGCGAAAGAGAATTAATTGAATCAATTCCTTATGCACTTGCATCAACAAAACGTGTTTGTTCGAGTGTAAACATTGCATCGACCAAAGCTGGTATTAATATGGATGCGATATTGATGATGGCAGAGGCAATAAAGAAAACTGCCGAACTTACAAAAGATCGTGATTCTATCGGTTGCGCTAAATTAGTAGTATTTGCAAATGCAGTTGAGGATAATCCTTTTGTTGCTGGAGCATTTCATGGAGTATCCGAACCTGAAGTAACGCTGAATGTAGGTATTAGCGGACCGGGAGTAGTACTTGATGCAATTAAAGAAGCAGGATATTGCAATACACAAGGACTTGCAGAAGTAATTAAGAAGACAATTTTTAAGATTACACGAGCCGGTGAGTTGATCGGAAGGAAAGTAGCCGAAAAACATGGTATCCCTTTCGGAATAGTTGATGTATCATTAGCTCCTACACCTGCTGAAGGAGATAGCATTGCAGATATTTTAATGGCAATGGGTCTCGAGGATGTAGGCGGACCCGGAACAACAGCGGCTTTAGCAATGTTGAATGATTCAGTGAAGAAAGCCGGGCTAATGGCAAGTGGAGTAGTTGGTGGTATGAGTGGTGCATTCATTCCGGTAAGTGAGGATATGGGAATGATTCGCGCAGTGGAAAGAGGAAATTTAACAATTGAAAAATTGGAAGCGATGACAGCAGTATGTTCAGTGGGACTTGATATGATTGCAGTTCCGGGAGATACAACTGCATCAACGATTGCAGGCATTATAGCTGATGAAGCTGCTATTGGTGTAATTAATGATAAAACTACAGCGGTAAGAATAATTCCGGCTTATGGTAAAAAAGAAGGCGAATCAGTTGATTATGGTGGACTTCTTGGGAAAGCACCGATTATGAGCGTAAAGCGAATTAGCTGTGAGAAATTTATTGGACGGGGAGGAAGAATTCCCGCACCAATGAGAAGTTTAACAAATTAATATTTTAAAAAGGAGGGGTAATGAAAAATAAAGGATTACTTATTGGCTGTGGAACTGGAGTAGTTGTTCTGCTCATTGTACTCGGATTCGTAATGTGGGGAGTAGGGGTATATAATAATTTAGTAGGATTAGATGAAGGCGTAAAGCAGTCATGGAGCCAAGTTGAAAATCAGTACCAAAGAAGAATTGATCTTATTCCTAATTTAGTATCTACCGTAAAAGGTGTAGCTAATTTTGAAAAAGAGACTTATACAGCAGTTACTGAGGCAAGAGCAAAAGCAGGACAGACAAAAATCGATGCTTCTCAATTAACTGATCCGGTTGCATTCCAAAAATTCCAAGCTGCTCAAGATCAATTAAGTGGAGCTTTATCAAGATTGATGGTAACAGTAGAAGCATATCCACAACTTAAAGCGAATGAGAATTTCCTCCAATTGCAATCTCAGCTCGAAGGTACTGAGAATAGAATTGCAGTAGAGAGAATGAAATTTAATCAGGTGGTACAAGTATTTAATACTACTATAAAGAGATTCCCTGCTTCACTTATAGCAGGATTTACAGGATTTAGCGAGAAGCAATATTTCGCTGCAGTAGCAGGTTCTGATCAAGCTCCTAAAGTAGAGTTTTAATGAAAACGATTTATAAAATTCTTATTGTTACGGTTTTCTCACTGAGTGTTATCGATGCTCAGGTTGAGATACCGATATTAAAGAATTATGCAAATGATTATACCGGGACGATATCCGGCGGAGAATTAGAGTCGCTCAATTTTAGACTGAAATCATATGAAGATACTACTTCTAATCAGGTGGTGTTTATGATGATTTCTTCTCTTGATGGCTACCCTTTAGAAAGTTATACTTATGAAGCATCGACAAAAAATAAAATCGGAAGTAAAAAAAATAACAATGGTATTTTATTTTTTGTAGCTAAAGATGATAAGAAGATGAGAATTGAAGTGGGATATGGATTGGAAGGAGTTGTCCCTGATGCTCTTGCAAGTTCGATTCTTCGGAATGAAGTAAGACCATATTTCCGAGATAACGATTATTATGGGGGTGTTCATGCAGGAGTGGATGCGATAATAAAAGCTATCGGTGGAGAATATAAAGCAATAAAAAAAGATGATAAAGGAGATAATATTAAGTTTCCTTTTATCTATATAATAATGTTTATACTATTTATCATTTTTTCGAGCAGAAAAGGTGGTAAAGGTGGCGGTGGAGGCGGACTTGGTTCTCTTCTTTTATGGGGAGCACTTTCGCAAGGTATGGGCGGTAGAAGTAGCAGTGGTGGATTCGGTGGTGGAGGCTTCGGCGGAGGTGGATTTTCCGGAGGAGGCGGCGGATTTGGCGGTGGCGGAGCAAGTGGCAGTTGGTAAAATAATACTTTTTTACCTCTTTTAGACTTGCGCTTAGAAATTTGTTTTGTTATAATTCAGTTGATTGAGATAAACTATACCCAAAAATTAGGAGATTTGCAATGGCAATAATGATAACATCCGAATGCATCAATTGCGGTGCTTGCGAACCTGAATGCCCAAATACTGCAATTTATGAAGGCGGAGCAGATTGGAAATTAGGTCCGGATAGTTTTGGCGCTGATGATTCATCACCAGCCGGAAATACCGGATTTTATTCATCTGATTACTTTTATATAGTACCAGATAAATGTACAGAATGCAAAGGATTCCACGACGAGCCACAATGTGCCGCTGTATGTCCTGT
>JALNXG010000010.1 GCA_023230485.1 Melioribacteraceae bacterium | reverse complement strand
ATTGGATAAAACAATCTTAATGTAATATTTCCGACCATTATAAAAAAACAGTTTGAGGTTTTGTATGTCAAGTAAAGATTTTAATGCTTTTGAAATGGCACAAGCACAGTTTGACAAAGTAGCCGATATTCTAAATCTTGATGATTCTACACGTCAGCTATTAAGAAATCCACTTCGCGAATATCATTTTAGTATTCCGGTAAAGATGGATGATGGAACAGTAAAAGTATTTAAGGGATTCAGAGTTCAGCATAATGATGCTCGCGGTCCAGCAAAAGGAGGAATCAGATTCCATCCGCAGGAAACAGTTGATACGGTTAAAGCTTTAGCTACATGGATGACATGGAAATGTGCAGTTGTTAATATTCCTTTAGGTGGTGGTAAAGGTGGAGTAATATGTGATCCACATAATCTTTCAATGCGCGAACAAGAGAACATTTGTCGTGGTTGGGTAAGACAGTTAGCAAGAAACGTAGGTCCATTGAATGATGTTCCTGCTCCTGATGTGATGACAAATGGTCAGCATATGCTATGGATGTTAGATGAATTTGAAACAATCCATGGCGCAAAGTATCCGGGATTTATTACAGGTAAGCCGGTGGGTATGGGTGGTTCTTTAGGTAGAACAGAAGCTACTGGATATGGTGTTGTTTATACTTTAAGAGAAGCACTAAAAGAATTAAATATCGATATTGCTAAAACATCAGCTAGTGTTCAAGGCTTTGGAAATGTAGCTCAATATGCAATTGATCTTTATACTCAATTAGGTGGTAAAGTTATCTGCGTATCAAGTTGGGATCAAGAAGATCAAACTTCTTACACTTTCAAAAAAGCTGATGGTGTAGATCTTGAAGTCTTAAGAAGCATTACTAATAAATTCGGTGGTATTGATAAAGATAAAGCAAAAGAAATTGGTTACGAAATTCTTGGAGGAGATATTTGGCTAGAGCAAGAAGTTGACATTCTTATTCCTGCGGCTTTAGAAAATCAGATTCGCGAGGATAATGCTCCAAAGATTAGCAAAAAAGTAAAAGTAATTGTTGAAGGAGCTAATGGTCCAACCACTCCCGAAGCAGATAAAATAATTGAAGCAAAAGGAATTTTCGTAATCCCGGATTTCTTAGCAAATGCTGGTGGCGTTACATGTTCATATTTCGAACAAGTTCAATGTAATATGAATTATTATTGGGAGAAAGAAGAAGTTCTCACTAAATTAGATACTAAGATGACCGCTGCATTCCACGCAGTAAGTGATCTAGCATCAAAGAAGAAAATGTATATGCGTGATGCAGCGTATGTTATCTCGATCAATCGTGTTGCGCAAGCTTGCCGCGATAGAGGCTGGGTATAATAGCTCGTATCTATTTTTTTATGGGATTGGGTATTCGCTCAATCCCATTTTTCTTTTCTTTTACTTCCTGCCTAAATTCCTTATTTTAATCAATCAAATAACAATAAAATAAAAATACTTTTATGAAGACCACCAGTAAACCCGCAGATAGTTTAGTACTCGAGCTTCAAGAACGCGCAAAGGAATTAAATTGTCTTTATATAATTGAAGATACTTTAAATAAATCAGATATATCTGCTCGACAGGCATTTCATACCGTTATTAATACTCTTCCGCAAGGATGTCAATATTCCGAATTGTGTAGGGTAAAATTATATTACGATGATATAACGTATCAAACCAGCGAATTTGATGAGACTAAATGGTTTATCCAAGTTGATATACTTGTCCAAGAGAAGGTCGTTGGTCTTATAAAATTATTTTACATAAAAGAAACTCCTAAAGCTGATTTCGGACCGTTTCTTAAAGGTGAAAAAAAACTATTAAATACAGTAGCCGAAAGATTAGGACATTTTATTCTTCACAAAAAACTCAAGACAGTTTTCAAGGAATTAAATGACGTAAGAGAGACAGTATCTAAATCATCTAAAGGTGAGTGGCAGATAGTTCTTGATATGATTAGAAAAACTGATCCCAATCTTTTTATGAGCTTAATGCGTAAGCTTCTTCATTTCTTATGTTGGAAGGGAGTTGAGGAAGCTGAGATGTTAATGAAACATGCCAGCATTAAAAGAAGAGTAGTCGAGTTTGAAGAAGAGAGTGATGAAAACAAACCGATGAAAATCAAAAAGATTGCCAACTATGATGAATACGTAGACACTATTATCAGACTTGCAGGCGAAAACTTGACTGATGATATTATTCTTGCACGCATTCAAAAATGGATTCAAGAAGATAAATCGAGCGGATTAGTAAAAGTAGTTGAAAATCAAGATACATCTCTTACTGAAATAGCAGATGCTATTCGCAAATATTATCATATCTCGCCGGAAAAATTGGAATTATCTCCTTCTACCGTAAAGGGATTAAGAGTTTCTTTATTAAGACGATTCTTCACTGATCACCTTGATTTTATAAAAGTTGCCAAGGAATATGTAAAGCTTACCGATTTTTATAAATTAATTGATAAAATGATTTTCCCACCTGCAAGCCATGGTAAGTTAGGTGGCAAAAGTGCCGGATTGTTTTTAGCATATCACATAATTAATAAAGAATCTGAAAGTGATCCATTAATACAAGATATTAAAATTCCGAAAACTTGGTATATATCATCTGATGGGGTACTTTATTTTTTACAGTATAACAATCTTGAAGAAATCTTAGAACAGAAGTATAAAGAGATCGACGAAGTAAGAATTGAATATCCACATATAGTTCAGTTATTTAAAAATTCTGAATTTCCACCTGATATAATAAAAGGATTATCTGTAGCTTTGGATGATCTTGGAGAGAAGCCATTAATTGTAAGAAGTTCTTCACTATTAGAGGATCAACTTGGCGCAGCATTTTCAGGAAAGTATAAAAGCTTATTCCTTGCGAACCAAGGTAGTAAGGAAGACCGACTAATTGCATTGATGGATGCAATTGCCGAAGTTTATGCTTCTACATTCAGCCCTGACCCTATTGAATATAGAGCTGAAAGAGGACTACTTGATTTTCATGAAGAGATGGGAGTAATGATTCAGGAGGTTGTCGGTGTTAAAGTCGGTAGTTATTTTCTTCCTGCATTCGCCGGTGTAGCTTTTAGTACAAATGAATTTCGATGGTCACCTCGTATAAAAAGAAATGACGGATTAATTAGAATTGTACCGGGTCTTGGTACTAGAGCAGTGGATCGATTAAGTGATGATTATCCGCTTTTAGCATCTCCAGGTCAGCCTAGTCTTAAAGTTAACGTAACTCCTGAAGAGATGTTCCGTTATTCTCCTAAAAAAATTGACATTATCAATTTAGAGACAAATGAATTTGAATCGATTTTAATTAAAGACTTGATTAACAAATATGGTCAGGAATACCCAAATTTCAGTGAAATATTTTCAGTTTATGATACTAATATTGTTAGGTCTGCCACTCTATTCGATTTAGATGATGAGAAAAAAGAATTGATAGTAACTTTTGATAAGCTTTTTATTAAAACCGATTTTCTAAAAAAAGTTGATTTAATTCTAAAGACTTTGCAATCGAAAATACAATCTCCGGTTGATATTGAGTTTGCTTGCGATGGTACTCATTTTTATCTATTGCAATGTCGTCCTCAAAGTTTTACAGGTGATATTACTTCAGATAATATCCCAAAAGATATTCCGGAAGAAAAAATTCTTTTCACAGCGAAAAAATTTATATCAAACGGTCGTGTTCCGGAAATTACACATATTGTTTATGTCGACCCCGTTCATTATTCAGAAATATCTGATAAGAGCAGGCTACTTCAGGTTGGTAGAGCAGTAGGGCGATTGAATAAACTTCTGCCTAAACGGAAATTTATTTTGATTGGTCCGGGAAGATGGGGAAGTAGAGGTGATATAAAGCTTGGAGTAAGTGTATCTTATTCAGATATTAATAATACAGCAATGTTAATTGAAGTGGCAAGAAAGAAAGGTAATTATCTTCCCGATTTATCATTCGGAACGCATTTTTTCCAAGATTTAGTAGAAGCTAATATTCGATATTTACCCCTATACCCAGATGACGATGGAATAATATTTAATGAATCTTTTTTTGAAAATTCAGAAAATATTATAAGAGAACTTATTCCTGAATATGCACACTTAGAAGACACTATAAAAGTAATTGATGTTGTCAATTCAACCGGAGGCAGCATTTTAAAAATAATGATGAATGCTGATCTAAATATAGCTCTCGGTGTCTTAAAGGATGAATCAGTTGAGTCAGATTCAGAAAAAGTACATCGCGATCTAGTTGAATATCATCCGGGCGAACATTGGAAATGGCGAATGAAAATAGCTGAGAAGATTGCATCGGAATTAGATGGAGAAAAATTCGGTGTAAAGGCAATGTATATTTTCGGTAGTACAAAAAATACCATAGCGGGTCCGGGAAGTGATATTAATTTATTAGTTCATGTTGATGTAGAAAAAATTAAATTAAATGACCTTGGTCTTTGGTTCGAGGGATGGAGTCTCTGTTTAAGTGAAGTTAATTTTATTAGAACCGGTTATAGGACTCCGGGTTTATTGGATATTCATTATGTAAATGACGAGGATATCTTACATAAGAGTGGATTTGCTTCAAAGATAGATGCGATTACTGATGCAGCTTCACCGCTCAAATTAAAAAACAAATAAATGAAAGAGTTTGCTCATTCAAATTAATTTATTATATTTCGCAATCGAAAAAGGGAAAGCTATGTTTACCGTATTATCACATCATCATAATTCTAACATTCCATACGAGGGAAGCCGGTAAGCTATATCCAAATATTCGATAAATATTTTAGAATTTAAAAACCCGGCTCTGCCGGGTTTTTTCGTTTAAAGGAGTCTTTATGCAAGAGAATTTAAAACTCGCAATACAAAAGAAAGGGAGATTGACTGAGAAAACAATCGAGCTATTAAAAAACTGTGGTCTAGAAATTGAAAATTATTCTGATCGATTAATGGTTCCTGCTCGTAATTTTCCCATTGATCTAATATTTTTACGAGATGATGATATACCCGAATATGTTCAGGATGGTGTTACCGATATTGGTATTGTCGGTGAAAATGTTTTGTTTGAAAAAAACACTAATGTAGAATTGGTTTTTAAACTTGGTTATAGTAAATGCAAATTGACTATCGCGGTGCCTGAAGCGAATGATTATAATTCTATTTCAGAATTAAATGGTAAAAGAATTGCGACCTCATATCCCGTAATATTGAAAAACTTTTTAAATAAAAATAAGATTGATGCAAAGATAATAGATATTAGCGGCTCTGTGGAAGTTGCACCATCTTTAGGAATTTCAGATTTAATTTGCGATATAGTATCAACAGGTAATACCCTTAGACTACATAAATTAAAACCATTTATTGACATTTTTAATTCCGAAGCAGTCTTAATTAAAAATTCTTCATTGGCAAATAATAGTTATAAGCAGGACATACTGAACAAATTGCTATTACGAATTGAATCTGCCATAAAAGCAAAAAAATCAAAATATATAATGATGAATATTCCGAAAGAGTCATTAGACATTGTATCGAATATAATCCCTTCATTAAAAAGTCCGACAATTTTGCCGTTAGCTGATGAATCAATGTTGGCCGTGCACGCAGTAATTCCATCGGATCAATTTTGGAAAATTAATGATCAATTAAAAGATGCCGGTGCTTCCGGAATTTTATTAATTCCTATTGAGAATATGATTTTATGAAAAAATATTATTATAAAGATTTAGCTGAAAAGCAGAAAATATCATTATTGAATCGTACAAGAAATATAAAAGACGATATTAATTCTGATGTAGCTTCTATATTGAAAGAAGTGAAAAACTGTGGTATGAAATCCGCTATTAAATATGCAAAGAAGTTCGATAATTATTCTTCTCTGTCTCCATTTGTTACTTCTTTGGAAATCGAAGACGGTGCGAAGTTATTATCGAAATCTGCAAAGAAGGCAATCAATACTGCATATAAAAATATATATAAATTTCATTCACTTCAAAAAAGAAAGGATATTGATGTTAAGATTTCCGATGGGATAAAATGTTCGCTTAATTACCTTCCAATTAATAGTGTCGGATTATATATTCCCGGCGGAACAGCAGTTTTGCCTTCAACTTTATTAATGCTTGCAATACCTTCTAAAATTGCCGGATGCAAAAGAGTTGTTATTGCAACTCCAGTTAAAGAAAAAGTCGATCCACATATTTTATTTATTGCTAAGATGTTAGGAATTACAGAAATTCTAAAAATTGGAGGAGCACAGGGGATTGGACTTTTAGCTTACGGAGACAAATCGTTCAAATCAGTTGATAAAATATTTGGACCTGGAAACAGATATGTTACAGAAGCAAAAAATATAATTTCTATTGATCCGAAAGGTTGTGCAATTGATATGCCTGCCGGTCCTAGTGAAGTACTTATCATTGCTGATAGATATGCCAATCCTATTTTTACGGCATCCGATCTTCTTTCTCAAGCAGAGCATGGAACGGATTCCTCAAGCATATTAGTTACCAATTCAGAAGAGTTTGCTGATTTAGTTTTAAATGAATTGTCGATTCAATTAAAAACTCTCTTTCGGGGAAAATTCATTAAAGAATCTTTGAAAAATTCTTACATCATTATTACTGAAAAATTAGAGGATGCTTTTACATTTAGTAATGAATATGCACCTGAACATCTGATTGTGCAAGTGAAGAATTATAATAAATATAAAAGAAAAATACAAAATGCAGGTTCAGTATTTCTCGGAAACTATTCGCCTGAGAGTGCAGGGGATTACGCTTCGGGTACTAATCATACATTGCCAACAAATGGATTTGCAAAATCAATTAGTGGTGTTACTTTAAGTTCCTTTCAAAAGAGTATAACTTTTCAAGAACTTTCAAAAAAAGGATTAGAGACTATTTCTGATACAATAATTACTTTAGCAGAAATTGAAAAATTAGATGCTCATGCTAATGCTATTAAGGTGAGAAGATGATTAAGAATATTAATAGTTTGGTAAGAAAAAACATTCTGGAATTAACTCCGTATTCTTCAGCTCGCAGTCTAAATCTTTATGGAATATTATTGGACGCAAATGAAAATCCTTATTGTAATATGGATGTTACAGAGAGGGGAATAAATATTAATCGCTATCCCGATCCTTCGCATACAAAAATGAGAAAACAATTGAGCAAGTATCTCTCAATAAATTCTGAAAATATTGTTTTTGGATCTGGTTCAGATGAGTTGATAGATTTAATTATTAGAATATTTTGCGAGCCAGGAAAAGATAATATCATTATTCCTAAACCAACTTATGGTATGTATGAAGTCTCGGCAAAGATTAATAATGTTGAGGTCAAATACTTCGATCTAACTGAAGAATTTCAAATTGCTGAATATAATTTTAATAATGAAATCGATGAGAATAGTAAAATATTATTTTTATGCTCTCCTAATAATCCCACAGGGGATTTATTGAATAAGGATAGTGTAACAAATATTATAAAATCATTTAATGGTATAGTAGTAATTGATGAAGCATATATCGATTTTTGTAACATCGAAAATAGTTTTTTTAATGAAATAAATAGTTGCAATAATATTATCATATTACGGACTTTTTCAAAAGCATGGGGAATGGCAGGTCTAAGACTTGGCTATGCAATCGCATCTAAAGAGATTATAGATTTTATTCTTAATGTAAAGCTACCTTATAATATCGGTGCTGTTGTAACTGATCTATTCTTTAAGGTGATGAATAAAGAAGATGTTAAAAGAAAAAATATTAATTCAATAATTTCAGAAAGAGACCGATTATATAAAGAACTAATAGAAATTAAAGAGATTAAAAAAGTATATCATTCAGACGCGAATTACATATTGTTTCAACCTGATAATCATATTGAATTGTTTAGTTATTTAATTGAAAATGGAGTGGTAATACGAGATAGAAGCAGTCAGATTAAAAATTCATTACGGGTATCAGTTGGTACACTTGAAGAAAATAATATGTTTTTAACTAAACTAAGGAAATTTTATGAAATTAAAGATTGATGAGAAATATTTTTTAGAGGTACAAAAAATACAAAATGAATTTATCTCATCATTAAAAAGATTATGTGAGAATGATTTTGAATTATATTCAACAATTTCTGAAAAGAAATTAAGTATATGCATTAAATCAGTATTGGAGAGTGAGGGAATAGAGGTTAAATTTGGAGTACTTTTAGAAAAATATGATGATAAAATTATATATAAAACTGATGCTAATTATTTCAATGAAAGATGCAAATTAATTTTAAGAAGGAAGAGAATAGTAAAGCATAGCAGAATAACAAAAGAAACAAATATTAAGTTAGAATTAGACTTGGATGGAGAAGGTAAAACAAAAATTAAAACCGGAAATGGTTTCTTCGATCATATGTTAGAGCAATTTGCGAGGCACTCTTTTATCGATACAAAAATAAATGCTATCGGGGATTTGATTGTTGATGAGCATCATTTAGTGGAAGATGTAGGTTTGGCATTGGGTGAGGCAATTTTGAAAGTACTTGGAGATAAAAAAGGGATTTCAAGATTTGGTTTTATAGTCCCGATGGATGATTCACTTACAGATTTTGCAGTTGATTTAAGCGGAAGACCTTATTTGGCATTTGATGCCTCTTTTAATAGAGAGATGGTTGGTCAATTCCCGACTGAATTAGCAAAAGAATTTTTCAGAGCTGTAAGTGTTGGACTAAAAGCTAATATTCACATTAAAGCTAAGGGTGAAAACGATCACCATAAAATTGAATCGATGTTTAAAGCATTTGGCAGAGCTATTAATAGCGCAGTTTCAATTTCAGAAAAAAATAAAAATATATTACCGACTACAAAAGGTGTTTTATGATCACAGTTTTAGATTATGGAGCGGGAAATATTGCTTCCGTAAAAAATGTACTAGATGAATTAAAAGTCGATTATTTGATCAGCAGCCGTGAAATGGATTTATGTAAAGGCGATAAGATAATATTCCCGGGAGTTGGAGAAGCTTCTTTTGCTATTAGAAAACTTCATTTAATGAATCTATTTAATTTATTAAGAATCATTAAAAAGCCATTTTTAGGAATTTGTCTTGGAATGCAATTACTTGCAGATAAATCTGAGGAGGGTAATGTTTCCTGTCTTGGAGTTTTTCCTGGCACAATTAAGAAATTTGATTATTCTGCCTTGCAAGTACCTCACATGGGATGGAATAATGTTGATCACCGATCTGATAATAAGCTGTTTCATAATATTAAATCGGGTGAATTATTTTATTTTGCCAATTCATATTATATGCCTGAGAATGAATATCAAATTGCCACTACTGAATATGGAATTACATTTGCTTCTGCAATGATGAAAAATAATTTTTATGGTGTCCAATTCCATCCCGAGAAATCCGGTGTTCCGGGAATTCAATTAATTAAAAATTTTATTGAACTATGTTAATAATACCTGCAATTGATTTAATAGACGGAAAGATAGTAAGACTAAAACAAGGTGGATACAATTCTAAAACCGTTTACTATGATAATCCACTTGATTTTATTGAACAGATAAAAGAATATAATTTTCCACGTCTTCATATAGTAAATCTTTCAAATGCAGACACTGAGAAAATATCTGAATATGGATTTATCAATAATTATAAATATAATCCAGCTATAAAAATTCAATATGGCGGTGGAATTAGAAATGTTTTTGACTTAAAAAACCTCAGTGATGCAGGAGCAAATTATTTTATAATAGGTTCATTGTTTTTTAGTAATATTGCTGAATTTAAGAAAATGCTTTCAGTGTATCCTTCTGAGCAATTCATTATAAGTGCAGATGTTTCTGATAAATACGTTTATATAAAAGGATGGAAAGAAAATAGTAATATTAATATCGATTCTGCAATAAGAATGGGTTTAGAATTAAACACTACTACTTTTTTAATAACAGATATTAAAAAAGATGGAATGCTTCAATCACCAAATTTTGATTTATATAAAGAATTAAAAGAGAAATATCCTGAAATAAAAATAATTGCATCGGGAGGCGTTTCTTCCCTTGATGATTTAAGGATTTTAGAAGATATCGGCGTTTATGCAGTAGTAGTAGGCAAAGCGATTTTTGAAAACAAAATATCCTTAAAGGAGTTAAAAAGTTTTGGTAACTAAAAGAATTATTCCTTGTCTCGATATTAAAGACAGAGTTGTGGTAAAGGGTGTTAATTTTAAGTCTCTTGAATATGCAGGCGATGCTATTGAATTATCGATGAAATATTATAAAGACTTAGCAGATGAATTAGTATTCCTTGATATAACTGCAACCGAAGAAAAAAGAAAAACATTAATAGAACTCGTAAAAGAGATTGCTAAAGTTATAAGAATACCTTTTACTGTAGGAGGTGGAATTAGTACTTTAGAAAATATCCATGAGTTATTATTTGCAGGTGCGGATAAAGTTTCACTAAATACAATTGCTGTAAAGAATAAATCATTAATATCGGAAGCGGCAAAAAAATTCGGTAGTCAGGCGATTGTAACTGCTGTCGATGTCAATCTTATAAATGGCAAGTATGAAGTATTCATTAAGGCAGGAAAAGAAGCCACAGGGTTAGATGGGGTTGAATGGTGTAAAGAATTACAAGATTTAGGTGCAGGCGAATTATTAATTACATCAATGAATAAAGATGGTACGAAGAGTGGTTTTGATTTAGAATTTTTATCTAAGGTCGAAAAAAGTGTATCAATACCAATTATTGCTTCGGGTGGTGCAGGTAAGAAAGAAGATTTTCGTGATCTATTTACAGATTCAGGAATATCTGCCGGGTTAGCAGCTTCTTTATTCCATTACAACATTCTCCTAATTCCTGAATTAAAAAAATATTTATCAGAAAATGATATTAAGGTTAGATTATGATTGATATACAAAATATTGATTTCGGTAAAATGAATGGATTAGTCCCTGCTGTTATAATTGATGAAAACGAAAAAGTTTTGATGTTAGGATTTATGAATGAAGAAGCTCTAACAAAAACGATTGAATTATCTTTAGTTACTTTTTATAGCAGATCAAAAAAACGTTTATGGACAAAAGGGGAGACATCTGGAAATTTTTTAAAACTTATAGATATTAAATTAGATTGTGATAATGATACATTGCTAATAAAAGCGAAGCCTAAAGGACCGGTTTGTCATACGGGAAGTTATTCTTGCTTTGGTGAACCCGAAGAAGAAAAATTCTCATTTAATTATTTATATGATATTATAAAGAAAAGAAAAATAGAGCTGCCAGAAAATTCATATACTACGAAATTATTCAAGTCGGGAATAAATCGGATTGCCCAAAAAGTTGGTGAAGAAGCCGTTGAAACAGTTATTGCTTCTATAAATAACAATAAACCGGAAGCTATCTATGAAATATCCGATCTATTTTTTCACCTTATGGTTTTGATGAATCAGATGGATATTTCATTAGATGATATAAATAATGAGTTAGAAAAACGACACAAAAAATAGCTTAGAGAACAAACCATTCTTTAACTAATGAAGGTATCTCTGATTTAACATTTTTGTTAGTAAATTCATTTGTCGTTTTGGAATAATCATAATCTTTTTCCCATTCTACTGCATTAAGAACTGTTTCATCAATTCCATCAAGTATGAATTGCAATTCAACATCTGTCATAGTTGGATGAAGAGAAAGACGAACCCAGCCGGGCTTCTCAGATAGATCACCCTGATTAATTTTATCTGTAATGCGTTTCGAGCGAGTTGGATCAACATGCAGAAGATAATGTCCATAAGTGCCGGCACAAGAACAGCCTCCACGCACTTGGATTCCAAATTTATCATTTAGTAATGTTACCATTAGATTATAATGAATATCCTCAACATAGAAAGAAAGAATTCCGAGACGATGTTCTATATCATTTGCGAGAATATGTATTTTATGATTTGCTTTTAATCTCTGCATAGCGATCTTAAGTAATTCTTCTTCACGCTTAATAATATTTTCTGATTTGATTTCTTCTTTTAATTTTACACAAAGAGCAGCTTTAATAGCTTGTAGGAATCCGGGAGTCCCACCATCTTCCCTCATTTCAATGTCTTTAATATATTGGTGAGTTCCCCAAGGATTAGTCCATTCGACTGTCCCACCACCTGGATGATCAGGTATTAATTTATGATACAGGTTCGAATTGAAAATTAATACTCCTGAAGTACCTGGTCCGCCTAAAAATTTATGAGGTGAGAAAAATATTGCATCAAGACGCTTAAGGGGATCACCTGGATTCATATCGATATCAACGTATGGTGCCGATGCAGCGAAATCGACAAAGCATAAACCATCATTCTCGTGCATAAGTTTTGCCATTTCATAATAGGGAGTTTGAATGCCCGTTACGTTTGAAGCGGCTGTAAAAGAGCCAATTTTAATTTTTCTGGTTTTATATTTTTGTAAAAGTTCTTCTAAATGATTTAGATCAATAAGACCTTGCGAGTCTGGTTCTATTACTTCCACGTCTGCAATAGTTTCTATCCAAGATGTTTGATTTGAATGATGCTCCATATGAGTTATAAAAACAATGGGTTTATATTCGAGAGGAACATTTGTAAATTTATTTAATTGCTCACAAATTTTAAAACCGAGGATACGTTGAAATTTATTAACGGCAGAAGTCATTCCAGAGCCAACAAAAAGGAGAATATCATCTGCACCTGCATTAACATGCTTTTTAATAATATTACGTGCTTCTTTATAGGCTAAGGTCATTGAAGTGCCGGTTATGCTCGACTCTGAATGAGTATTACCAACGAAGGGAGCAAATTTTTCGTTCATTATATTCTCGATTGGGGAATAAAGTCTTCCGCTTGCTATCCAATCAGCATAAATAATTTTTTTAGTGCCATAAGGTGAATTAAATTCATGATCAATACCAATGATATTATCACGGTATTTTTTGAAATAGGATTCTAAATTGGTCATATAAATTCGCTAATAGTATTAAATTGTCTCATTTATAATAATAAAAAAAGCCATTGCATTGCAATGGCTTTAAGGAAATTATCCTAAATAAGCTTTTAAGTTTTTGCTTCGGGTGGAGTGTCGTAATCGGAGTAATGCTTTTTCTTTAATCTGACGAACTCTTTCTCTAGTAAGATTTAGTTTTTCGCCAATCTCTTCTAATGTTAGTGAATGCTCTTTACCTAAACCGAAATAAAGTCTAATAACTTCAGCTTCTCTATCAGTAAGGGAAGAAAGGGATCTTTCAATTTCAGCTTTGAGTGATTCCTTCATTAGGAATTGATCAGGTGCAGGTTGATCATCATTAGGCATAACATCTAATAAACTATTAGTATTGTCATCGCTATGTGCAAATGGAGCATCAACGGAAACGTGTCGACCAGCAATTTGCATTGCATAAGTTACATCTTCTACGTCCATTTCAAGTTGAGCTGCAATCTCTTCCGGATTAGGTCTTCTTTCATACTCCTGCTCCAATTGACTAAGAGCTTTGCTCATTTTATTTAAAGCACCCACTCTATTTAAAGGAAGTCTAACCATTCTTGATTGTTCAGCAATTGCCTGCATAATTGACTGTCTAATCCACCATACAGCATAAGAGATAAATTTAAAACCTCTTGTTTCATCGAATCTTTTACCGGCTTTTATAAGACCGAGATTACCTTCATTTATTAAATCGCCCAATGGGAGGCCTTGATTCTGATATTGCTTAGCCACACTTACAACGAATCTCAAATTTGCTTTTGTTAGTTTCTCTAAAGCAATTTGATCTCCTTTTTTAATTCTTATTGCTAACTCAATTTCCTCGTCAGGAGTTAATAAATCAACTTTTCCAATCTCTTGAAGGTATTGGTCTAAAGATTTGCTTTCCCTATTTGTAAATTGTTTTGTAATTTTCAAAATTAATAACTCCTTAATTCATCATTTTACTGCATTGATTTGCGAATTGTTCCGTATAGGTAACCATCTCATATTGGTAAAAAATCGTAGATATTTTTTGCAGGGTTTATCCTATTATCTAAAAACAGTTTAACCTTGCAAAATTATACAAATCGAAACTAAAATCCTAATTTAAAAAATGGTTGATATTATGGCAGGTAATATGAAGATTAAATAATCTATAATCAAGTATTATAATTCTACTTTAGCCATGAAACCTATTTCAGTAAAATAATTTGATGGCTAATAGTAGAATTATTTGCTTGAAAAATTTATTAATTTACTTTTTGGTCAAGCAAGATTTCATCAATAGCTTTTATTAATGATTCTTTTGGTAAAGCACCTTGAGCCATTTGAGGTTTTCCATTCGCAGGTATAAATAATAACGATGGAATAGAACGGATACCGAATACCGAGGCTAACTCTTGTTCAGCTTCTGTATCAACTTTAAAAAAGTTTACTTTTCCTTTGTATTCATCTGAGAGCTCTTCTACAACAGGAGCAACCGCTTTGCACGGACCGCACCAGTCAGCATAAAAATCTACAAATGCAGGAAGCTTACCTTTAAAACTCCATTCCTGGTTGTTTTCATAATCAAATATTTCATTGATGAATTTTTCTTTTGTTAATTTCTCTGTCATAATTTTCCCTTTTTTATGTAATTTATACATATAGGATTAAAAATAATTAAAAAGGATTCAGATTTATGCTAAGAAAATTTAGTTTTCTTACTTTTTTTATCTTTTCTATTGGCTTTATCAGCGGATGTTCAACTGAAATAATAAAAAAAGAACCAACCCCTTTTATAATAAATATAGATACCACAAAGATCGCATCAAAGAATTTTAGAGGATTAGGGTTTGAGTGGGACGCTAGAAATTATAGTAATATGAAAATTGATGATGCAGATTACAAATTAATTTTTGACCGCGTAAAATGGATGAATTTCAAAATTATTCGAACTATGATACAGGTTAAATGGGTATTCGATGAAAATGACAATTTTAATACAAGCAGTCCTGAGTTCTATCATTTGACTAAAATATTAGATTATTGCGAAGAAAATGGAATCTCCGTTATTATGCAAGAATGGGGTGTTGAACCGGATTGGCTAAATCATAATGGATTAAATAAAGTTGATGAATCTAAATACTTAGATATGATTATTCAGTATATGGATTATTTTGTAAATCAAAAGAAATATAACTGTATAGATTATTTCGGTTTTGTAAATGAACCAAACTATGAAGTTGGTGATTTCGAAAGATGGAAGAGAGGTTTTGAATATCTCCAAAACGGATTCGAGAAAAATGGAGTTATCCCGAAGATTAATTTCATGGCTCCCGGTCAGAGTAATAATGATGAGTGGTTTAAGAAAAGTGTGAGTGAACTCAGTCCTAAAATTGGCTTATTCGATGTTCATATATATGAATGGAAAAAAGATCTTGAATTGGGAGGTATCTATTATAAGGTAAAAGACTTCCGATCGATATTGGATGAAAAACCGGAGAATAAAGAAAAGTTGCTTTTTATTAGTGAAGCGGGAATGAGAGATGGGCAGAATGCTGAAATTAATGAGAATATTGATTCATTTGATTATGCACAATTTATGGCAGATTATGGATGCCAAGCATTAAATTCAGGGGCAAATTCAGTACTTGCTTGGATGTTAGATGATAATAGCCATCCCGATTTTCAATGGGGTGTTTGGAAAAATAAACAAAAACAATTTAGCTTAAGACCATGGTTTTATACTTGGGGTCTTTTTTCTAAGCTTTTTCCACAAGGATCAAAGATTATAAGGATCAATTCAACTTCTATCGATTTAAGAGCAACCGCTGCTTTATTTAAAGATGAGTATTCAGTATGTGTTGTAAACAACAGTATGTCAGAAAATTATTTCTATCTTAAAGGGGATATACTGAATCAAAAACTTTATTATATAACTCTAACTGAAGAAAATATTAATGAATCTATTTCAGAAATAGAGAAAAAAGTTTTAACAATATCACCAAGTAATCAGGAATTGAAAATTTATTTACCTCCGAAATCGCATATATTTCTGACGACTATGAGAATAAAATGAAAAAATTATATTAAATTATACGATAGTATTTTTATAAAAAATATATATTATCCAATTGTCTTAATAAAATATTAATTATAGGGAAAAGATGAAGCTTAAACCGATTTACATATATAGTATAGTAATAATAATCGCAGTAGTTGTGATTGCTATGTTTAGTTCGAATATTTTTGAAAGTGAAAATCCTGCCGGTACTTCAGACTCGCAAATGCCGAATGATGCAACTCACCAATCTATGAGAGGGAAGATGCCTTCGGGTGAAAATGTTGATCAAACAGCGATGCAGAAACTTCAGCAATTAGAGAAAGAAGTTGAAGCAAATCCAAACGATACGCTAAAAATGAAAAAATTATCTACCTATTATGCAATCGGTCATCAAAAAGAAAAAGCGATTACGTTATTAGAAAAGGTTTTAGCTAAAGGACCGGATAGACTTGATATTCTTCAAGGGTTAACATATCTGGAATACATGCAAAAGAATTTTTCAAAAGCAGAATTTTACAATAATAAAGTATATAAATTAACTAATGGAAGTCTGGAATCGCAATTAAATATAGCGGTAATAGAAGAAGGGAAAGGCAATACCGATAAAGCAAAAAATTTATACCAATCCCTAATTAAAAAGAATCCAAATACAGAGGTAGCAAAAATGGCACAATCATCTTTAGATAGATTAAATTCACCAGTGCCAGCAAATCCTCACGCACATTAATTTTTGTAGCTAAACCCTTTTATTGGTTCACGAAGAGTAAGCACCGGACACGGTGCTTTTCTTACTACCTTTTCGGCAGTACTTCCGAATAATAAATGTTCCACTCCCGTATGACCATGAGTAGCAATTATTATCATATCGATATCTTGCTCTTTGGCGTATTCATTAATTTCTACAAAAGGTTTACCAGTCTTAATTACAACCTTATATTTAAGATTGTTTTTAATAAATTGTTTAGCGAGAGAATTAAGTTCATCTTCTGCTTTTTTCTGCATATCGATATCAATTGAAGGAATTGCCACTTGTCCTAAACTGAAATCAGCCGGATAAATAATTGGCTCAACTACATAAATGAGGAAAAGTTCTGCATCGAATAGTTTTACAAAATCTACAGAATACTTAAATGCATTTTTAGAATATTCAGAAAAATCTATCGGTACTAATACTTTAGAAATCATAACTCCTCCTTTGTTAAGATTATGTTTGATGAATAAAGATTATAATAGTCTTGGTTCATTGTTCTGAGTCTTTTTGCAATGATTTGTGAAATACCGCGAAGAATTTTGACACCATCCTTTGAGTATTTATTCATATACTCATCGAGGTCAGGTTTGAATACTACCGCCAATTTAGATTTTTTTGTAGTTATTGCAGAAGCAGAACGTGTTTCATCATCTAATAAAGCAACTTCACCGAAGAAATCTCCCTTCTTAAGTTTTGTAATCTCAAACTTTTTTCCGGAAGAGAATTGTTGCGATATGGAGACTTCTCCATCTAGAATAATGTATAGTCCTATTCCCGGATCGCCTTGATAGAAAACATATTCATTTTCTTCATAAACTCTATTATGAACAAGTTCTAAAAGGGCGTAAAAAGGTTTTTCATTCAATTCCTTAAAAGGGGGCATTGAAAGCAAAATATCTTCGAGTTCATCCATTTCAGTTGGATTCTTAAATAAGTTAGACCAAAAGCTCGATGTTTGTGATTCATAGTTTTTTTTATTCATAATACCTCAACTAAATAAACCTGATTCTGCTACACGCCAAATTTTTTGGCAAGGGAATCGATTTTCGTAAAGTGCTCTACCGATGATTACCGAGTCAATAAGTTCACCGGCAGCATCTTTTAATCTTCTTAAATCATTATATCCGCTAATACCACCTGAATGTGTTACCTTACATCCTGTTGTCATTGCTATTCTTTTCGATAGTTCTACGTTTGGACCGGTCATCATACCATTGCGCATTACATCAGTAACTGTAAATCTTCTAACACCCATCTCTTTCAATTGTATAGCGAAATCTAAAGGTTTTATACCTGTATGGACTTTTCTTCCATGAATAACTACTTCATCATTGATGACATCAAGAGCCGCAACAATCTTAGTAGGTGTGAAATCATCTAATGCTTTTTGAAATTCCTTAGGATTTTCGTAAGCCATAGAGCCAATAACGACTCTATACACACCGGCATCTAAAGTTTCTTTTATTTCATCATAAGTTGATAACCCGCCACCAAATTCAACGGGTATTATAACTGCTTCACAAATTTGACGAATAAATTTTAAGTTCTCCTTGCTAATATTGGCAGAGGCATCAAAATCAACAACATGGATAACTTTAGCATTTTCGGCTCGCCAGATTAAAGCCATCTCTATTGGGTCATTACCATATTCGACAGAATTTAATTCAGGTATTCCTTGTACCACTCTTACAGTCTTTCCATTTTTAATATCAATGGACGGTATAATAAGAAGTTTATTCATTTGCTCGTTTTTTTCTTATAGCTCAAGATAATTAATTTAATAAAACAATGGTAGCTATTAATTCTTCATTTATAATCAATATTGACTTTTCTATTTCATATATACATATTAGTAATATGAGAAAGAATTACAAACTTATAACTAAAGATACAGAAGAAATAAATATAACTTTATATTCAGCATCTGAAAAAATTTCAAATAATTTTCTGTTTTTTGTTCATGGATTCAAGGGATTCAAAGATTGGGGCTTCGGTCCTTATTTGGGAGAATACTTTGCTCAAAATGGATTTACTTCGATATTATTTAATTTTTCACATAATGGAGTAAAAGGTAATTCAATAGAATTTACTGAATTGGATAAATTTTCAAAGAATACTTTTTCTAGAGAAATTGGTGAACTCAATGAATTAATTGATGCAGCAAAACATGGATTTTTTGAAGGTATTGTCCCAGATAAAATCGGTCTTATAGGGCATAGCAGGGGAGGTGCTATTTCTTTGCTTACCGCATATCAAAGGAGCGATTTAAATTCTATTGCTCTTTGGGCTTCTGTTTCTAATTTAGATCGTTATTCAGAAAGACAAAAAGAAGTATGGAGAAAGAAGGGTGTTTTTGAAGTTTTGAACCATAGGACCAAACAAATTATGAGTCTTGGACTTGTTTTGCTAGAAGATTTAGAAAAGAACAAAAATTCATCTTTGAACATCAAAAAGGCAATTAATTCCTTAAAAATTCCTATATTTATAGGGCATGGTGAGCAAGATTTGGCAGTTAAAATTAAAGAAGCCGAGGAGCTATATACTTGGTCAAAAAAAGAGACTACAGAATTTATAAAAATCAGCACCACCGGACATACTTTCGATATGGTTCATCCGCACGAAAAAACCAACGAAAAATTTGAGTATTTATTAAGCAAGACTTTATTATTTTTTAAAAGAAATTTTTATTAATTGAGGAATAAAATGAATTCGTTACAAAATGTTGCAGACAAATCATCACTCTTAGAGAAAAGTTTAAGTTCAACTGCGTTTTGGGTTGCAACTTTTTCTGTTTTAACATTCTTAGCCGCTCAGGTTGCAGTTCCTGTTCAACCCGTTCCATTTACATTACAGACATTATTAGTAGTACTTTCAGGAGCATTTTTAGGAAGCAAAAATGGTGCGACTAGTCAAGTATTATATTTATTAGTTGGAGCTATTGGAGTTCCGGTATTCGCTGCTTTCACAGGTGGATTTGTTAAGTTTTTTGGTCCAACCGGTGGTTACTTATTATCTTTCCCTGTTGCAGCTTTCTTAACAGGATATATAATTGAAAAATACGATAATAAATTTGCAGTTATTGCTGCAATCGTTTTTGCTAATTTATTAATACTCGTAGTAGGTTCTTTATACCTTTCAGTTTTCTTTGGCGGAAATATTTCACAGTCATTTATGTCGGGACTTTTGATTTTCTCTATTTGGGATGTAATTAAAATTTCTGCGGCTATCAGTATCTATTTTTCATTAAGATCAAAATACCCAAGACTACCGAAAAAATAATGTTAATTAAATCAGTTATTCTGACATTAGTATTATTAGGTGCATTTCTTTTTCTGGGTAAGAATATTTCTCGAATTATAAAGAATATTCGTAAAGGAAGAGATACAAATAGGATAAATAATATCCCATTAAGAATTAAGACAGTATTAAAAATTGCATTTGCTCAAACTAAATTATTGACTGATCCGATTCCTGGATTAATTCATTTTTTTATTTTTTGGGGATTTGTACTTTTTATATTTGCTGTAATTGAATCTATATTAATGGGTTATATCGAAGGATTTTCTCTTGCATTCACAGGGATTTTATTTTCTACGATAACTTTAGTGCAAGATTTCCTTGGAATTGTAATTCTTGTTGCTGTTCTATTTGCTGCATATAGAAGATATATATTGAAAGTTCCTCGTCTTCAAGGCAATCCGAAAGGTAATATTGATGCAGGTATAATACTTTTGTTAATTGCTTTTGTGATAATTACAATGTTCGGACAGAATATTGCTCATATTGCTAAAAATAATTTTGTTTTAGCAAACAATGAATTTCGACCAATTTCATTTTACTTAAGTAGAGTGATTTACGGTGCTGATACTAGTGTAAGTGGTATTGCCTTCGAAATTTTCTGGTGGAGTCATATCATATTAATTCTTGGCTTTATGAATTATCTTCCATATTCAAAACATTTTCATGTTTTTTCATCTATTCCGAATGTATTTTTTGGGAAAATTGACGTTAAGGATAAATATGCATTGTCTTCGATTAATTTTGAAGAAGATGAACCACTTTTCGGTGTTTCCGATGTAACAGAATTAACATGGAAACAAAATTTAGATGGTTATTCTTGTACAGAATGCGGAAGATGCACCGCAGCTTGTCCAGCAAATAATACAGGGAAATTACTTTCACCTAAAAAGATAATTACTGATATAAGAAAGCGATTAGTTGATCCGGTAGAAGAAAACATACTTCTTAATAATTATATCACTCCCGAAGAATTATGGGCATGTACTACATGTAATGCTTGTGTTTATGAATGTCCAGTAATGATTGAGCACGTTGATACGATAGTAGATTTGAGAAGAAATCTTGTTTTGGCTGAATCTCAATTTCCACCGGAGTTAAATAACGTTTTCAAAAATCTTGAAGTAAACCAAAATCCTTGGGGATTTGATCAAAACGAAAGAGCCGAATGGGCAGAAGGTTTAGAGATAAAAACTTATGCGGAAGATCCAAACTGCGAACTTCTTTTTTGGGTTGGTTGTTCGGGCTCTTTTGATACAAGAAACAAAAAAGTAACAAAAGCTTTTGCTACTATAATGAAATCTGCAAATATTGAGTTTAGAATTTTGGGAAGTGAAGAAAAATGTAATGGTGATACTGCTAGGCGATTGGGTAATGAATATCTGGCTCAATCGATGATAACAGATAATGTGAACACTTTAAAACAGTATAACATCAAAAAAATTGTAACCACTTGTCCACACTGTTTTAATTCAATTTCAAATGAATATCCTAAGTTCGGTGCTGAATATGAAGTCGTCCATCATACTCAATTTCTGAAAGAATTAGTCTTAGAAGGGAAAATTAAACTTAAAGAAAATTCGATTGATAAAGTTGTTACATTTCACGATTCTTGTTATCTTGGAAGATATAATTCTATTTATGATGAACCGAGGGACTTAATCAAAGCAGTTACGGAAAAAGATAAGTTTATAGAATTGAATAGAAACAAAGAAAAAGGATTCTGTTGCGGAGCCGGAGGTGGCAGAATGTTTATGGAAGAAAATGAAGGTGAAAGGATTAACATTAATAGAAGTAAAGAAATTGTTGATTCGGGTGCAGGCATTGTTACTCTCTCGTGTCCGTTTTGTATGACAATGGTAAATGATGGAATTTCGGCTTTAAATAAATCTGACGATATTGAAGTGAAAGATTTAGCAGAAATTATTTTCGATAACTTGGCAGTATAATAAAATTAAATAATAATTAATCGGAGGCAAAAATGAACGAAAAATATTCACAATTAGTTGAATTTGTAAAATCTTTAGAAGTTGATGTAGCAAAGTTTTATGAAAAAGAACAAGCTGCAGCAGGTACAAGATTAAGAAAAGGATTGAGCGAATTAAAGAAATTGGCTCAAGATATGCGTAATGATATTCAGGACGTAAAAACTAAAAGAAAAACTGAAGATTCTTAATAAATTTATTTTATAAGACCGGATTTATCCGGTCTCTTTTTTTTATGAGAGCACTAATAATTCTTTTCATTTCTTTATTTCTTAATCGAGATACCTTTTTCCAAAAGGATAATAGAGCTTCAGACCAAATAAACACTTCGGTATCCTTTTCCGTTGTCGGTGATTTAATGTGTCATTCTGTTCAATTTAAATATGCTCAAGTAAAAGAAGATTCTTTCAATTTTAATCCAGTTTATAGCCAAATAGAAAAATTTCTTAGTAAGTCGGATTTTACTATCGGTAATTTAGAAACTGTAATCGCCGGCAATAGATATAAATACACCGGTTATCCTGCATTTAATTCCCCTGAAGAGTATATAAAGGCATTAGCTGATGTTGGCTTTGATTTTTTATATACAACCAATAATCATTCTTTGGACCGTGGAGAAATAGGATTAAAAAATACTAATGAGAAGATTGTTATTAATAAAATGATTCCAATTGGTTCTTTTGAAAAAGGTAAAGATACAATTTCCATTTTTGAAAAGAATGGAATTAAGTTTTCTCTTTTAGCATATACTTATGGCACAAATGGGTTTACGCTAAAAGATAAATCAGAATTTTCTCTTAATTACATTGATACGAATAAGATTAAAAAAGATATAAAAATTGCGAGGAGTAAGCAGGCAGAAATCTGTATTGTTTATTTCCATTTCGGAGAAGAGTATTCTAGAAAACCTTCTACATTTCAAAAAGAAATCGTAAAAAAAAGTATTTCTTATGGTGCTGATATTATTCTTGCAAGTCATCCGCATGTTTTGCAACCGATAGAATTTTTCAAAAATCCATCATCAAAATTAGATTCGGGTTTTGTTGCATATTCATTGGGCAACTTTTTCTCTAATCAAAAATGGCGTTACTCAGATGCAGGTATGATTCTAAACTTTGAACTTACAAAAGATCAGCAGACAAATAAAATTAACCTCTCAAAAATTGATTATATCCCTACATGGGTGCATAAATATAGCGGTGTTAATAAAAAGGAATTTATTATATTGCCAAGCAATTTTAAAAAATTTAAGTATTCGGAAACAATACAAATTTCCAAGAGCGATAGTTTGTTAATTGAACAATCATACCTTGACACAAAAGCTCTCATCAAGAAAGTAGAAGAATTATCAAATTATGAATAAAAAATCAGCTTTATCAATTATATTTTTAACGGTATTTATAGATTTAATGGGGTTTGGACTTTTAATTCCAATACTCCCAACCTTTGCAAGTAAAGAATTAGGAATCTCTGATTTTGGTATAGGAATTATCGTAGCCATTTATTCCTTTATGCAATTCATTTTTAATCCAATGTTCGGAAAGTTGTCTGATAAGCATGGAAGACGTCCGATAATATTAAGTACATTATTATTGACTGCAACTTCCTATATAATATTCAGTTTCTCCACGGCTTTTTGGATTTTAGCATTATCAAGAGTAGTAGGCGGATTGGGTGGAAGTAACATCGGTGTTGCGCAGGCATATATAGCAGATATTACAACTAAGGAAGAGAGAGCCAAAGGAATGGGGCTAATCGGAGCTGCATTTGGATTAGGTTTTGTATTCGGTCCAGTTGTTGGTGCATTACTTTCTCAATATGGATATGCTTTCGCAGGATATGGAAGTGCTGCATTTTCTTTAATGGCTTTTACATTTGCCTATTTTAAACTTCCTGAATCAAGGAATTTTGAAGAGAAATCAACGATAACTCGATCAAAGATTTTTGATTTCAAATTTACATTCACTGTGCTAAAGAGACCAAATGTAGGTTTCTTAATAGTACTATTTTTTGTTATCGTTTTTTCTATGGCAAATATTTATGGTACATTTTCGATTTTGGGTTATAAATATTATCACTTCTCCGATATGGAGAATGGATTGCTATTTGCAATAATTGGAATTGTAGGTGCAATAATTCAAGGTGGATTTATAAAGCAGTTAGCGAAATTATTTAATGATCGCAATATGATTCTTTTTGGAACGGTTTTTATGATTTTAGGATTGGCAGCAATCCCATATGGTCAGAACTTTTTGGGAGTTGCTATAGCGGGTGGAATTTTGGCAATTGGCACGGGTGTATTACAACCAACGATATTAAGCATGGTTTCAAAATATAGCCATGATTCCGAACAGGGAAGTGTTCTCGGAATCAATCAATCTTTTTCCGCATTAGCTAGAGTACTTGGTCCGATATGGGGTGGGTTTTCTTTTCATTATCTTGGATATCAAGCACCATTTTTAACGGGTTCTCTTTTTGCTTTATTGACTTTTTTAGCAACATTCTTTTTCTTTAACTCAACAGAAGTAATTAAATGAGCAGATTCAAAGTAAGAAATATAGATATAGAAAAAGCATTACTATTAGCGCCAATGGAGGATGTTACTGATCTTGGTTTTAGAAAGTTATGCAAAGAATTAGGTGCTGATGTAGTTTATACAGAATTTGTAAATTCTGATGGATTGATTAGAGCAAATCAGAAAACAAGAAAAAAGATGATGATTAGGGAATCTGAAAGACCAGTAGGCATTCAAATTTATGGTGGTAATCTTGAGCCAATGATCGAAGCGGCAATAATTTCTGCAGATCAAAATCCTGATATAATTGATATTAATGCAGGTTGCTGGGTAAAAAAAATTGCAACGCGTGGAGCAGGTGCAGGATTATTAAAAGATTTGAACTATCTAGAAAAAATGGTTTCCGAAATTGTTAAAGCCGTTAAGTTACCAGTAACAGTAAAGACAAGAATCGGTTGGGATGACAGTGCTATAAATATTTTAGAAGTTGCAAAGATAGTAGAAAATGCAGGAGCCGAAGCAATAACGATTCATTGCCGCACTAGATGCCAAGGACATTCAGGTGAGCCTGATTGGAGCTGGATTCCAAAAGTAAAAGAGATTGTAAAGATACCGGTAGTGCTCAATGGCGGTGTATTTACCGGAGAGGATGTTGTAAGAGCATTTGATGAAACAGGTGCAGATGGTGTAATGATAGCTCGTGGAGCAATTGATCATCCTTGGGTTTTTAGAGACGCTAAAGAACTTTTATCAGGTGGAAAGATTACTACCGAAATTACCGCTGAAGAAAGAATATTTACAGCACTAAAACATCTTAAATATCAACTTGAAATAAAAGAAACAAAAGCTGCAGTTATTCCATTTCGTAAATATTATTCAGGTTATTTGAAAGGTTTATATAATTCATCAAAAGTAAGACAAGAATTAATGAAGTATATTGAATATGAACCTGTCGAAGAAATATTATTAAAATATCTTGAAGAATTAAAAATCCATCACGCAACAATTGATGAGGGTAATCATGATGGAATTTAATGAGCAACTAATTGATGCATTGGAGAGTTATGCCGATTTAATGGAATTCGATGGTGAAAATCGGTTTAAAATAAGTGGTTTCAGATCCGGAGCTAGAGCACTATCACAAATTCCTGATATAGAAAATAGAATTGACGATGAATCAATTATGGAAGTAAAAGGAATTGGAAAAGGTATTTATTCGGTGATTAAAGAATTTTACGAAAATGGATACATCCAAGATTTCGAAAAAATAAAATCTAAATATCCTACCACTCTTTTTGAACTTTTATCTATTAAAGGTGTTGGTGCGAAAAAAGTAAAAGCGATATATGACCATTTTCAACTTTCCGGATTAAGCGAATTAGAAAAAATATGCAGAGAAAATAGATTAACCGAAGTAAAGGGCTTTACAAAAAAAAGTGAAGAAAATATTTTAGAGCAAATAGAGAGAATAAAATCGAATAAAGGTTTTATTCTTATAAATCATGCGGATGTTATTGTTAAAGAGGTTTTAGATAAATTATTAAAAATTGATGGCGTAAAAAAATGTTCTATGACTGGAGATTTTAGAAGAGGGAAAACTACTTACGATAAATTAGAATTTGTTGTCTCATTTAATAATGATAAGATTAGTGATGGTTTCCTTGCATTAGATGAAATAAAGAAAAATGGAAATCAATACGAGTTAAATTCATATACTGTGCCGGTAATAATATTTATCGCTTTAATTAAAGATTATGAAAAGAAATTATTTTCTACAACTGGCAGTGAAGAATTATTAAAAGCTGTAAACAATGATTTAATTGAAAGTGCCGATTCTGAAGAAAAGATATTAGGTATAAAATACAAACAATTCTTTACCGCTGAATTTAGAGAAATAGAAAATATTAATAGAGAAGTACCTTATAAAGAAATAATTGAAGAAAAAGATTACAAAGGATTGATACATTTCCATACAACTTACTCGGACGGATTAAATTCAATTGAAGAAATGGTGCAATTCGGCTTAGATAATAATATCGAATATTTCGTTGTAAGCGATCATAGTAAGTCAGCATTTTATGCTAATGGATTACAGGAAGATCGAATTATAAAACAAAGAGAAGAAATTTTCTCTTTAAGAAAAAGTATAACTGAAAATATATTCCACGGAATCGAGTCGGATATATTGAAAGATGGTTCATTAGATTACGATTTAGAAATATTAAAGGGCTTTGATTTTGTGATTGCGTCCATTCATTCAGTTTTTAATCTTGATGAAGATGTGATGACAAGAAGAATTATAAAAGCAGTAGAAAATCCTTATACTCGATTATTAGCCCACCCGACCGGAAGAATATTATTGAATAGGGAGGGATATAAAGTTAATTTGAAAAAAGTAATTGACGCTTGCGTTGCTAATAATGTTGCAATAGAATTAAATTCAACTCCTTCAAGATTAGACTTAGATTGGAAAGAATTGTATTATGCTATGGATAAAGAATGCTATTTAGCGATTGATCCGGATGCTCATAGGAAAGAGGGCATATTGAGTTATAAATATGGAATTAAGATGGCTCAAAAAGTTGGATATCCAAAAGAATTGGTGATAAATACATTTGATGTAAATAGATTTAAGAAATATTTAAGTGATAAATAAGCGGAGTTGATATTATGGAATTAAAATCAGCTATTAGAAGCGTTCCAAACTTTCCTAAAGATGGAATAATGTTTAGGGACATAACTACATTATTAAAAGACCCGAATGCACTAAATGATGCATTGGATCAACTTTATGATTTTTCTAAAGATAAAGGCATAACTAAAGTTGTTGGAATTGAATCGAGAGGGTTTATACTAGGTGGTGCACTTGCATCACGTTTAAATGCAGGTTTTATTCCGATTAGAAAGCCGGGCAAATTACCATTTATTAAGGTAAGTGAATCGTACGTTTTAGAGTATGGAACTGATACAATCGAGATGCACACTGATTCTATATCAAAGGATGATGTTGTACTCCTTCATGATGATCTATTGGCGACGGGTGGGACTATGTTTGCAGCATGTAAATTGGTAGATCAATTAGGTGCTAAGATTTCCCAGATTAGTTTTATAATTGAATTATCTTTTTTGAATGGAAGAGAAAAATTTAAGAATTACGATTTAAAGTCGTTAGTTACTTACGATTCTGAATAGTTAGGATTCCATCCTAGAGGTGAGATAACCACAACAAATTCGCCTTTAATAGTTCTATCCGGCAAAGATTCCAAAATAGTTTGAGGAGTACCAAACCAGTACTCCTCAAATTTTTTAGTCAACTCTCTAAATACCATCAAATATCTTTCAGGCATATAATTATTTAGTTCTTCTATCAATTTATTTATACGATAGGGGGATTCGTATAAAATGATTGTTCTTCCCTCGGTTGAAAGAGAAGTAAGATTTTTCTGTCTCCCTTTTTTTTGAGGGAGAAAGCCATCAAAAATAAATGAACTGGAAGGGAAACCGGACATACTTAGAGCCATAATAGCTGCATTCGGACCTGGAATACCAACAATTGGAATTTCATTATTATGGCATAATCGAATAAAGTATTCACCGGGATCGGAAATACAAGGTGTTCCTGCATCGCTTATAATAGCGCAATTCTCACCGTTCTTAATTCTTTCTAATATTGATTTACTCTTTTTTGATTCGGTAAAGGCATTAAATGAAATTAAACTTTTAAAAGGAATACTCTTTGAATTAAGCAGATTACGGCTTACTCTGGTATCTTCACATAAAATAAAATCAACTTCGGAAAGAGTAGTCATAGCTCTCTCCGAAATATCTCCAAGATTTCCTATTGGTGTTGCAACAACAAAGATTTTCCCTTTTTCGATCATACTAAATCTAATTCACTTAAAACTTTTCTAATTATCTCAATTGCTAAATCGATTTCTTCTTTCGTAACAGTTAATGATGGTCTAAATCTAACACTCACATCACCACATCCGAGCATGATAAGCTTGTATTCATATAATTTATTTAAGAATGATTTACGAGCATGTCTAGAAGGAAGATCAAATGCTGCTAATAATCCAAGTCCTCTTGTTTGAGAAACTATATCAGGGAAATCCATTTCAAGACTTCTTAATTGTCCGAGTAAATAATTCCCTTGAATTTTAGAATTATTTACTAAGTCATCTTCTTCAATAATTTCAAGAATTCTTCTTGAACGAACCATATCGGCAAGATTGCCACCCCATGTAGAATTAATTCTACTTGATTTATGGAACACGTTATCATCGACTTCATCAATTCTATCAGATGCCATGAAACCACAAATCTGCACTTTTTTGCCAAAACAGATCATATCAGGTTCAGCATAATGTTGATAAGCCCACATTTTGCCGGTCATTCCGATTCCTGTTTGAACTTCATCAAAGATATACATTATATCTTTATCTAAAGTAATATCACGAAGTTTTTGTAAAAACTCTTTTCTAAAATAATTATCACCACCTTCACATTGAATCGGTTCGATAATTAATGCAGCTATTTCATCAGGATACATTTTTATTGCATCGTAAATCTGATTGATAGCTTCTTCTTCTGCTTTCTTAATATATTTTAAGTTGTCAGTTAACGGTAATTTAATTTTAGGATTAGAAA
Source organism: Melioribacteraceae bacterium (assembly GCA_023230485.1). Taxonomy (GTDB): domain Bacteria; phylum Bacteroidota; class Ignavibacteria; order Ignavibacteriales; family Melioribacteraceae; genus BRH-c32. Next base: position 36,900 of record JALNXG010000010.1, on the reverse strand, counting down.
TACGTGGCCAGTTGAATTTTGGATAGTAATTAATCTTTGCAGGGTCAGTATTAGTTAGGGACATAGTATAACCGGATCTTCCGTGGAAAGCTTCTTTAAAATGGATTACCATATGTCCTTTTTCTTCTTTATAACCTTTTTGGAAGTTCTTTCTTACTTTCCAGTCGAAAGCCGCTTTTAGAGCGTTTTCAACTGCTAAAGCACCACCGTCTATAAAGAATAGATGTTTCATATAATCAGGTTTTGCAACACGTGCAAATGTATCTACGAATTTAGCCATCTCTACCGAATAAATATCAGAGTTTGATGGTTTTATGCGAGCGGCAGTTTCTAATTGCTCTCTAAATTCTTTATCGAAAAGTTTTGGATGATTAAGTCCAATTGGTGATGAAGCAAAGAATGAGAAAAAGTCTAAATATTCATCGCCGTTCTTCTCATTTACCATCCAGAGTCCATGACTTTTTTTAGTATCAAGAACTATATCAAAGCCATCGACTAACATCCATTTATTTAATGTGCTATGAACTTCATTTGCGGAAATATTGGTTGATACTTCTTTATCAGTTGTTGTAATATCTTGAATCAGCATGTTAGCTCCCCTAAGGTTGAATTTTTAAATTAGTTTAATAGTGGGGGGAACACAGTTTAGTAAGGCTGTTCAAAGCGTGAACAGAGGTAGCTTTTTAGGTCTCGTCTTCCGGTAAGTTTTTTAAAGTTTTTTATTTTCATTATATTCTTAATTAATAATATTTTTCTAAAGTAACAACTAAATAAAAATTATATTCTATTTGGTAATAATACAGTAATATCTTTAATTTTACCACACAACGAACATTTTAAAGAGGACTATATGAATTTATTAAAAAAGTTAGGTATTTCAAAAAAGAATTTAGGAGCATCAACCGGTGTAAGTTGGTTTAGTACAAAAGATCAAGGTGAGTTAGATATTTATTCGCCGGTTGATGGAAAGTATATTGCATCGGTATATCAAGCATCAGAGCAGGATTATAATTTTTTAATGGAGAAAGCACATCAAGCATATCTTCAATGGCGTTGTGTCCCTGCACCGAAGAGAGGTGAAATTGTTAGACAAATCGGTGATGTTCTTAGAGCAAATAAAGAACCTTTAGGAACATTAGTTTCTTATGAGATGGGTAAATCACTGCAGGAAGGTTTGGGTGAAGTTCAGGAAATGATTGATATATGTGATTTTGCCGTTGGACTTTCGAGACAGCTTTATGGATTTACAATGCACTCTGAAAGAGATAATCATAGAATGTATGATCAGTATCAACCATTAGGCGTAGTTGGAGTAATTACAGCATTTAATTTTCCGGTAGCAGTATGGGCATGGAATACAATGTTATCAGCCGTTTGTGGTAATGCAAGTATTTGGAAACCATCTTCTAAAGTGCCACTAACAGCAATCGCAGTTCAAAATCTTATTCAGGGTGTAATTAAAAAGAACAACTTACCTGAAGGATTATTCTCATTGATAGTTGGTAAAGGTTCTATCGTAGGCGAAAAATTGATCAATGATAAAAGAATACCGCTCGTTTCTATTACAGGTTCTACTGCAATTGGAAGACATGCGGCAGAAGTAATTGCAGCACGATTCGGAAGAGCTATTTTAGAGCTAGGTGGTAATAATGCTATTATACTTACTCCGGAAGCCGATCTAAAAATTGCAATTCCTGCAATTGTTTTTGGTGCAGTCGGTACTGCAGGACAAAGATGTACTACTACAAGAAGATTAATTATTCATGAATCGATTTATGACAAAGTAAAAGCGTCTTTAGTAAAAGCATATAAATCATTGAAAATTGGTGATCCTCTTAATTCGGAAAATCATGTTGGTCCACTTATCGATAAAGGTGCAGTTCAAGAATTTGTTCATGCATTAAAAGAAGTTAAAAAAGAAGGTGGCAAAATATTATTTGGTGGTAAAGTATTATCAGGTGAGAAATATGTATCAGAATGTTATGTTGAACCTGCATTAGTAGAGGCGGCGAATAACTTTAAGATTGTTCAAGAAGAAACATTTGCACCAATACTATATTTAATAAAATATAAAGGCGATGTATGTAATGCAGTTGATATTCAGAATGATGTTGTTCAAGGATTGTCATCTTCAATATTTACGAATAATTTAAGAGAAGCAGAGTATTTCTTATCAGCAGCCGGTTCGGACTGTGGAATTGCAAATGTAAATATTGGAACTTCAGGTGCTGAAATTGGTGGCGCTTTCGGTGGTGAAAAGGAAACTGGTGGTGGAAGAGAATCGGGTTCTGATGCTTGGAAAGCTTATATGCGCCGACAGACAAACACAATAAATTATGGAACTACTCTTCCGCTTGCGCAGGGAATTAAATTTGATATTTAATTAATGTAATAAGTTGTTTATTTTAGAGCCGGATATCTCCGGCATTAAAATAAAATAGAGGTGAATATGAAATTCAGTTTAAATATAGATCATGTTGCAACAGTTAGAAATGCAAGAGGCGAAGTTCAACCTGATCCGATAGCATTTGCTTTAATCGCGGAACAGTCGGGTGTTGATGGAATAGTTGTTCATTTACGTGAAGATAGAAGACATATTAACGATAGAGACGTAAAGCTTCTTAGGGAATTAGTTACAACGAAACTTGATCTTGAAATGGCGGCAGTTGATGAAATTATTCAGATTGCCTGTGAGATTGGTCCGGACTTGGCAACACTTGTTCCTGAAAAAAGAGTAGAGCTTACAACCGAGGGTGGGCTTAATGTAATCGATAACATTAAACAATATAAAAATGCAATTGAAAGATTACACGAAGCTGATATTCCAGTGTCGTTATTTATCGAGCCGGATATTAATCAGATCGATGCAGCTTCTGAAATTAACGCAGATTATATTGAAATACATACAGGAGTTTATGCAAATGCAATTATAGAAGACGATGTTTTTGAAGAATTAGAAAGAATCAGAATTGCGGCTAAACATGCTAAAAAATTGGGTATGGGAGTCAATGCCGGACATGGATTAGATTATCTCAATATCAAAAATTTTGTTTTGATAGAGGATATTGATGAAGTAAGTATTGGACATGCAGTGATTGCTCGTGCTTTATTTTCCGGTCTCGATGTAGCAATAAGAGATATGATTAATCTAATTAATAGGAAATAATATTTTTGAAGAAAAATGGATACTCAATTCAATTAAAACGAAAATTAGATTACCATTATAAGGAATTTGATTTCAGTAAATTGATACCTGATCCTCTCCAGTTCCCGCATAGATATACTCATATTTATGACAGGGAAATATCTGCTTTTATTTCCTCTATATATGCTTATGGTAATCTTAAACAAATTATCATAGTTTTGGAAAAAATCCATTCTATTTTTGGAGATTCCCCTTATAGTTACATTCTTGAATCTTCATCTAAAAAGATCACAAAAGATTTTTCAGTAGTAAAGCATCGCTTCTTTGATGGGCAAGATTCGGTTGATCTCGTATTAGCAATAAAAAATATTTTTGAAAGTTATGGCAGTTTAAAAAATCTTTTTCTTTTATATTATTTTCCGGATGCGACCACATTAAAGGATTCGATCCATTTCTTTTCTCTATCACTAAAAAATATGTTTCCAAAAAATTCGGGGAAAAGAAGAAGCATAGAATTTATGTTTCCCGATCCTTATAAAGGAAGTGCTTGTAAAAGAATGAATCTATTCTTAAGGTGGATGGTGCGCAGCGATGATCTTGATTTCGGTCTATGGCATGAGGTATCACCATCACAATTAGTTATACCAGTCGATACTCATATTCACAAAGTTTGCACACAATTAAAATTAACAAATCAAAAAATAGCTAATTGGAAAATGGCAGAAGAGATAACAAATAATTTAAAAAAATATGACAAGAATGATTCTGTAAAGTATGATTTTGCAATTTGTCATATAGGAATGAGGAAACTAAATTTTTAATTAAATAAGAAAAGAGTTGAACCGCTAAATAATCTGTTATATATTTAACAGATAATTATCTTTATATACTTAATACCACATAGGAGAGAAATATGGCTGAACCGAGAAAGTTCGTTCCCTTTGTATCTTCGGAAACAAATATGGCTGAGTTTACAGTAAAGGCACTGATAATAGGTCTTGTGCTAGCTGTAGTCTTAGGAGCTGCGAACGCATACTTAGGATTGAAAGCAGGAATGACGATTGCCGCTACATATCCGGCTGCTGTTATTGGAATGGCATTGATCAAGATATTTAAGGGTACGATATTAGAAGAAAATTTTGCTCGTACAGTTGGATCGATAGGTGAATCGATTGCGGCTGGTGCGATATTTACAATCCCTGCATTTTACATTGCAGGAATCTGGGTACCATTTTATACACCTTGGAACTATTTTATTTCGGCTGCAATTATGGCGGCAGGTGGTGTTCTTGGTATAATGTTCGTTGCTCTTCTTAGAAGAGTGATGGTTGAAGATGTTGAATTACCTTATCCCGAATCAGTAGCCGCAGCAGAAATTCATAAAGCAGGTCAAAGAAGCGGTGAGGGTTCTAAATATTTATTTGGAGCTATGGGTGTTGGTGCACTTATCGAAGCTCTTAGTCAGTTTAGATTATTTGCTCGATCAGCAGATTACTTAGTAAGTCTTACAAAAGGAAATATCTTATTAAAATCTCCTGATGTTAGTCCTGCTTATATGGGTGTTGGTTATATTATTGGACCAAGATTAGCAGCATTAAACTTTTCAGGTGGAGTTATCGCTTGGGGCTTATTAGCACCTATTATTGCTTACTTCAAATTTGGTAATACACCGATGGAAGGAATGGATTGGGTACAAACTATTACTCAAGTATGGAAAGATTACGTGCGTCCAATAGCTATTGGTGGTATGTTAGTAGGAGCTGGATTTACATTATTCAAAATGAGAAAAAATTTAGCTACCGGAATTAAAAGATCTGTTAGCGATGCAAAAAAAGCTGCAACAGGTTCAGTAGTAGAAGATAGAATTGAAAAAGATATTCCTTTCAAATGGGTGATGGCAGGAATTGCATTAACAGGTGTTGCCACATTTTTCATCTATAACTACTTTGCTCAAGATGTAGTAGCTGCATTAGTAGCAACCATTGTAATGATAGTAGCAGGATTTTTCTTTGCAGCCGTTTCCGGTTATCTTGTAGGAATTATTGGTTCAAGTAATAATCCAATTTCCGGTTTAACATTATCTACATTAGTAGTGGCTGCATTATTAATGGTAGCATTAGGAATGAAAGGTATGACGGGAGTAGCCGCAGTACTAGGTGTTGCAGCGGTAGTTTGTGTTGCAGCAGCAGTAGCAGGCGAGATGCTTCAGGATTTAAAAGCCGGTCATTTACTTGGAGGAACTCCTTGGAAAATGCAGGTAGGAGATCTAATTGGTATCGCTCTTTCCGCAGCAGTTATGTTTATACCGCTTTTGATTTTACATGAAGGCGATATTAAAATGGGTGGTACAGGTTTCGGTGGTGAAAGACTTCCGGCTCCCCAAGCAAGCTTAATGGCTATTCTATCTAAAGGTATTGTTGCCGGCGATATGGAATGGATATTAATCTTCACAGGGATGTTAATGGGTGTTGCTTTTATAATGATGAATATTAAAAGCCCAATGTTAGTATCGGTTGGTATGTATTTACCATTAGGAACAACCTTTGCAATTTTCGTTGGTGGATTGATTAAAGGTTTAGTTGAAAGACAGAACGAAAAGAGAAAGTTTAATGAAGCTCAAAAAACAAGAGTGGAAAACTCAGGAGTATTAATAGCAGCAGGACTTATAGCAGGGGAGGCTCTTATCGGCTTGGTCTTTGCGGCTCTCGCATTCAAAGAGATACCTGTGCCTCATATTTTTGAAGTACCTTCATTTTGGATAAGCTTGATAGTACTTGGTTTGGTTGCTGCTTTATTAGTTGTATTCCCAATAAAAAAAGCAGGCAAGCCGGATGAACCTGCACCTCCACAAGTATCAATGTAACTTAAAATTAGGGACCGGTATATTCCGGTCCCCCTTATATATTATTATGAATTTTTTTGAAAGAAGAAAAGTCCTTAAAGGGAAAAATACTTTAGATATGATTCCCAAAAAGGTTTATAGAATTACTGATAACGATGGTCTTGTTACTATCCATATACCAAAATTCAGGAATAAAATTCTTGTAAAATTTTTGGTACCACGATTAAAAACACCCGAGATTAAATTAAAGTTAGATGAATTTGGTTCTCAGGTATTTCGTGAAATGGATGGTCAAAGTAAAGTTTCAGATATAGTAATTTCATTAAAAGAAGTATTTGGTGAAAAAGTAGAACCCGCTGAAGACAGATTATCAAAATTTATTTTGAATCTTTATGATGGCGGTTTAATTACATTTAAAGAAATAACAGGAGTTTATGATGGCTAACAAATTAGCAGAATTAAAACCACAATTAGTATGGAAGCATTTCGAAAATTTATGCAACATCCCACGTCCTTCAAGACATGAAGAAAAAGCCGCAGAATATGTCTTAAAATTTGCAAAAGATAAAAAGCTTGAAACGAAAGTTGATTCATTCGGAAATATAGTTGTAATAAAACCTGCATCACCGGGAAAAGAGAAATTAACACCAGTTGTTTTGCAAGGACATTTAGATATAGTTCCTGAAAAAAATTCCGATGTAAAACATGATTTCTTAAAAGACCCTGTTGATTATTATATCGATGGTGATTGGGTAAAAGCAAGAGGAACTACATTAGGTGCTGATAACGGAATTGGTGTTGCTTCTGCTTTAGCAATATTAGAATCAGATGAATTAAATCTTGGTCCGATTGAAGCTCTTTTTACTCTTGATGAAGAAACAGGTCTAAATGGTGCTCAAGCATTAAAACCGGGGTTCTTAGATTCAAAAATATTATTCAATCTTGATTCAGAAGATGAAGCACTTTATATAGGTTGCGCAGGCGGACAAAATACATATGCAACTTACAAACCAAAAATGGAAGCTACTCCTGCTAATACGACTGCTTTAGCAATTACTATAAAAGGATTAAGAGGCGGACATTCAGGATTAGATATTAATTCAGGAAGAGGAAATTCAATTAAAATAATTGTTCGCTTACTTTTAGAATTAAGCGATAAGTACAGTGCGCGATTGGTTTCTATTAATGGGGGAAGCAAGCATAATGCAATCCCAAGAGAAAGTTTTGCATCAATTAGAGTCCCTAATAAAAATGTAGAAGCTGTTCAAGAAGCAATATCCGCTTTTGCAGCAGTTGTGAAAAATGAAATTTCTTTTGTAGAAGAAGGATTTTTAGTTGAAGTTAAAAAATCTTTATCTAAAGCAAAAGTAATGGATAAGAAAACGACTAATAATATGTTGAAAGGACTTTATACAGTTGCTAATGGTGTCCAGAAGATGAGTATGGAGATTGATGGACTAGTACAGACCTCTACAAACCTCGCAGTGGTAGAAACAAAACCAAAAGGTATATTTGTAACAACAAGTCAAAGAAGCTCTATTGAAAGCGAGAAAAGAGATACTACAGCAATGGTAGCAACCGTATTCCAATTGACCGGTGCTGAAGTAACTCATGGAGATAGTTATCCCGGATGGCAGCCTGATTTAAAATCTACCGGATTGAAAGTATTGAAAAGTGAATTTAAAAAGAAATACAAAAAAGAACCGGATATTAAAGCAATTCATGCCGGTTTAGAGTGTGGAATTATTAAAGAGAGATATCCTGATATGGATATGATCTCTTTTGGACCTACGATTATGAATCCACATTCACCTGATGAAAAAGTTCAGATTAGTACCGTAAATAAATTCTGGGATCTTTTAGTTAATTCACTTAAAAATGTTCCTTCAATCTGAAAATAGGATTTAAATTGAATACTCAAAGCAAGTATAAAGAGCCATCAGCTGTTTTTAGGTGGATAGTATTATTAATAATAAGTATTGCTCAATTTGGTAATTATTATATATATGATAGTATTAGTCCACTGGCTGATCTTTTATCGAAACAATTAAACTTTACCGATGCGAATATTGGCTTATTGCAGGGGATATATAGTCTTCCAAATATCTTTATGGTATTAATAGGTGGAATTATTATTGATAGAATTGGTACTAGGATATCAACCCTTATTTTTACAGCTCTCTGCTTCTTAGGAGCCTTCGTTACCTTTATGGGTAATGATTTAGTAGTAATGGCAACCGGTAGATTAATATTCGGGCTTGGTGCAGAATCGATGATAGTAGCTATTACTACTGTGATAGGTCGTTGGTTTAAAGGTAAACAATTATCATTTGCCTTTGGATTGAATCTGACGATTGCTCGATTAGGTTCTTTTGCTGCTTTAAATTCTCCTACATGGGGAAGAGCATTCTATGAAAGTTATAAAGATCCTTTATTCTTAGCATTAATTGCCGGAACTATTTCGATAGTTTCGGCAATAATTTATTTCGGTATGGATTTCTTTGCCGAGAAAAATTATAATTTAGGTAGTACGTCTAATCAGGATAAAATTAATTTCAAAGAGATATTTTCTTTCTCGCGTTCTTATTGGTTTGTAGTTCTATTGTGTGTTACTTTTTATTCTGGCATATTCCCATTTCAAACATTTGCTGTTAAGTTTTTTATGGATGTTCATGGAGCAACACGTGAATATGGTGGATTCCTTTCCAGTATTCTTACACTAGCAGCAATGATTCTCACTCCTTTATTTGGATTAGCCTCCGATTACGTGGGTCATAGGGCTAAATTAATGATGTTGGGGTCATTATTACTGATACCTGTTTATTTAATTATGGCATATACTGAAATTCCTTTATATATTCCAATGATAATAATGGGGATTTCGTTTTCATTAATACCTGCTGTAATGTGGCCTTCGGTAGCAATTATTGTCCCTGAAGCTAAACTTGGAACCGGTTATGGATTAATGACAATGATACAGAATATTGGGTTAGCATTTTTTAATTTTGTAATTGGCTGGGCAAATGATTATAGTGGGAGTTATACCTTAGGAATGTGGTTCTTTTCTACATTAGGATTTTTTGGATTGTTTTTTGCATTCAGTTTATGGCGCAGTGAAACTTCTGCAACAGGTCATGGATTGGAAAAAGGAATATTAAATGATAAAAAATAAGTTTAAGTTTTTTATAGTATTTGCATTAATTTATAGCACAAGTATTGAAGCTCAATCGTTTGGGTTTGGATGCCTTGGTTTATCCGGTTTTATTGGTGGCTATTCGCAGATGAATTACAAGGTGGACAACCTAAATAGTCTTATCAATAGCCAATACGCAGGTCTGGATTCAAAGATAACATTCAAAACTGGTTCAGGATTTAAGATTGGTGGAAATATATTCCGCGCACGATTTGAATCATTCTTTTTCTCTACTAAGATTTATTATCAATTTTTCAAAGAGGAAAAGAAAATATCTAATTTAGTTGGTGGCAGTTTCACTAATGAAAAATATGAATTAACGATGAATAATTGGAATGTTGCAATTGATTTAGGATTACCAATATTCTCGTTTTTAGATCTAAAAGTTGTAGAAGGTGGATTCTCTTTTTATACACCGAATTATAATCATCAAACAATTATAAATAATGAAGTTATTTCAGATATCGATTACGAAAATCCTGATAATAATCTCTCCTATTTTGTAGGTTCGGGATTTATTTTACATATTATACCTGATTATATTAGTCTTGAAGGAGGAGCATATTACTCCTTCTATAAAATTAATAATTTTAGTTACAATCAAAACTTATTATATCCAAACAATGAAAGTCCATTAATAGAAAAAGGAAGTATAATTACTTCTATTCAGTTAAATGTTGGATTCCCACTTTAAGGAGAGATAAAAATGAAAAAAAAATTATACGATGCTGCGAAAATTGCAATTAAAGACTGTATGGGATTAAAGAAGAAGGAAAAGGTATTAGTAATTACAGATAGTAATAAGAAAGAGATTGGTGAATATTTGTTTCAAGCTGCACTAGAACTTGGTGTCGAAGCACTATTAGTAGAAACCAAACCAGGAAAAACTAATGGTGAAGAACCAACTCCACAAATCGCTGAATTAATGAAAAAATATGATATTGTTCTATGTCCGACTACAAAATCATTGACTCACACGAATGCAAGAAGGGCGGCTTCTGCTTCGGGAGTAAGAGTGGCAACTTTCCCCGGCATTACTGAAGAGATTATGATAAGGGGGTTAAATGCTGACTATAAAGCAATTTCTAGCCGTACCATCAAGCTTAAAAAAATATTAGAAAAGGTTTCCACTGTAAGAGTAACTACTAAGCTTGGAACTGATATTACGATGGATATGAAGGGGAGAGGAATTTATGCAAGTAAAGGACTTTTCCATAAAAAAACCGAAAGTGGAAACTTGCCAACAGGCGAAACATTCTTAGCTCCTTGGGAAGGTAAAACGAATGGTGTATTCATTGTCGATGGTTCATTTGCCGGAATCGGGATGTTAGAAAAACCGATAACAATTCATGTCAAGAATGGTTTAGCAACTGAAATAACCGGCGATAAAAAAGCAAATCAATTGATAGAGATGTTAAAACCTTTTGGTAAAAAAGGAAGAAATATTGCAGAATTTGGAATTGGAACTAACGATAAAGCAAAGTTAAGCGGTTTTATACTTGAAGATGAAAAAGTAATGGGGACGATCCATATTGCGCTGGGGGACAATAAGTCGATGGGCGGTTCTGTGAACGTTCCAATTCACGTCGATGGCGTAATTAAGAAGCCAACTGTCTATTTTGACGAAAAAATTATTATGAAAGACGGAAAATTCATTATAAAGCTCTAAGAAAGTGCAATTATTTAATCTAAATTGAAATTTTCACCTTTATTTCGTAAATTTGCAAGCTAAAAAATAAAGGATATATGAAAATTTTAAGTAAGCTAAACGAGCAACAAAGAAATGCCGTAGAGTATAATGCCGGACCTCACATCGTTGTTGCCGGTGCCGGCTCGGGTAAGACTAGGGTTTTAACTTATAAAATTGCATATCTTATTCAAGAAGGACTCGAACCCGAATCTATTCTTGCTTTAACATTTACAAACAAAGCCGCCAGAGAAATGAAAGAAAGAATCCGTGAGTTAATCGGTAAAAAGGCGGATTCTCTTTGGATGGGTACTTTCCATTCTATCTTCGCAAGAATTTTACGAATTGAAGCTTCCGCAATTAATTACAGTAGTAATTTTTCTATTTATGATAGAGAAGATTCCGTTTCTTTAGTAAGTAATATTCTCCAATATTTGAGTATAAACCTCGAAAATGTTACCGCAAATTCAATCCAGCATAAAATCAGTAATTTCAAAAATCATATGATTACTCCCGAAGAATATTCAAATAATATTGCCAGTACGATTGCCGAAAAAAAGATTGGTGAAGTTTATATCGAATATAATAAAAGATTAAGAGAAAATAATTCGATGGATTTTGATGATCTTCTTCTTAAACCAATTGAATTATTCAATAATCATACTCGTATTCTTCAGAAATACAAAAAAATGTTTAAATACATTCTAGTGGATGAATACCAAGATACTAATAATGCACAGTATGAAATTGTAAAGATTTTATCTCCATTAAAAGATAAGTTATGTGTTGTAGGAGATGATGCTCAAAGTATTTATGGATGGAGAGGAGCAAACATCAGAAACATGCTCGATTTCGAGAAGGATTTCAATAAATCAAAAATATTTAGATTAGAGCAAAATTACCGTTCGACAAAAAATATACTTTTAGCAGCAGATTCTGTAATAAAAAAGAATACAGAACAGATAGCAAAAACTCTTTGGACAGAAAACCCGGAAGGGGAAGAGATTACTCTAATCAAATGTTCTGATGAAAAGGATGAAGCTTTTCAAATTGCAAAAAAAATTAAAAAGGAAATTTCTACTAAGAAATTGTCGTTAAACGATATTGCGATATTATATCGTACAAATGCTCAATCAAGAGCTTTAGAAGATGCATTTAGAAGAGAAAAAATTCCTTATAAGATTGTCGGTGGAGTTGAGTTTTACAGAAGAAAAGAAGTAAAAGATATTCTCGCTTATTTAAGAGTACTTTCAAATCAAGATGATGAAGAAAGTTTATTAAGAATAATGAATTTTCCCCAAAGAGGAATTGGTAATACATCAATAACAAAAATGATTGCATTTTCAAGAAAGCATAATTTGTCTTTATTTAAGACTATGGCTAGAGTATTCGAGGTTATTGAAGTTAAAGAAAGAATACAGAAAAATGTAAAACAATTCAGAATATTATTAGATAAATATATTGCTTTACAATCAAAACTTTCTATTGGAGAACTAACTTCTGCATTAGTTGATGAATTAGGTGTATTGAGAATGTATAAAGAAGAAAATTCTCAAGATTCTGTTAGTAGATACGATAATGTACATGAACTATTATCTTCAATTCAAGAATTCAATAAAGAATTCCCGGAAGCAACATTAGAGCAGTACCTAGCTGAAGTATCCTTAGTTGCAGGGATAGATCAATATGATGAATCGAAAAATTCAATTACATTAATGACAGTACATAGTGCTAAGGGATTAGAATTCCCGGTAGTATTCATTACAGGATGTGAAGAAGATATATTCCCATTAAATCCAAGATTTGATTCTGATTCAAAAATCGAAGAGGAAAGGAGATTATTTTATGTGGCAATAACGCGAGCAATGAAAAAGGTTTTTATTTCATTTGCACGTTCACGTTATAGATTTGGAGAAGTAGCTTATCAAAATAAATCGAGATTTATTGAAGAACTTAACCCTGATTCTGTCGAAGACGTAATTGATGGAAGCAATAGAAAAAGTGGCAGAAGAAGAAAAGGTGATTTTGATGAATATTATCAAGAGAGCTATGATGATTTTGATCAAGAAAGAAGATCTTTTAGAGTGGGAAGTCGTGTGAGTCATGATATTTTTGGGCAAGGGAAAGTATTGGCTATAACCGGAAATGGAGATACTCAAAGAATAACGATATCATTTGAGGATTCAGGGACGAAGCAGTTATTAGTAAAATTTGCTAATCTGAAACTTTTATAATAAATAATGGAGTAGAAATGAAAATTGGTGTATTGACAGGTGGTGGCGATTGCCCCGGATTGAATGCTGTTATTCGTGCGGTTGTTCGTAAATCTTTAAGCCTTGGACACGAATGTATTGGTATTAAAGAAGGTTGGAAAGGAATTTTAGAAAATAATTATACTCCTTTAAATATGGAATCTGTTTCCGGTATTCTTCATAGAGGTGGTACTATTCTCGGTACTTCAAGAACAAATGTTTATAAAGTTGAGAATGGCGAAGCAACATTAAAAGAGAATATGGAAAAGAATGGTATTGATTGTATCGTAGCAATTGGTGGCGAAGATACGTTGGGAGTTGCATCCAAACTTGCTGCTTCAGGCGTTAAAGTTGTAGGCGTGCCTAAAACAATTGATAATGACTTAAATGCTACTGATTATACATTTGGGTTTGATACTGCTGTAAATATTGCTACTGAAGCAATAGATAGACTGCATACGACTGCTGAATCTCATAATAGAGTGATTGTTGTAGAAGTTATGGGAAGACACGCAGGATGGATTGCTGTGCATTCAGGAATTGCAGGTGGTGCTGATATTATTCTAATTCCCGAAAAACCATTTAACTTTGATGAAGTGGTTGATGTATTAAAACAAAGACATGCACGTGGTAAATCATTCAGTATTGTAGTAGTTTCTGAAGGTGCTAAGCTTCAAACTGAAGAAGAATCTGATAAAGATGGTTCTTTTGTTCTTACAAGTATGAAAAAAGATTCTTTCGGACATGTTAGATTAGGCGGTATCGGAAATATTTTAGCTGAAGAGATTGAAAAGAGGACAGGATTTGAAACAAGAGCTACAATCTTAGGACATATTCAGAGAGGTGGTTCACCAACTGCATATGATAGAGTATTAGCTACAAGATTTGGTGTTTTTGCCGTTGAACTATTAGTAGAAGAAAAATATGGTTATATGGCAGCATTACAGGGAAGTGAAATTGTTGCTGCAAGTCTTGCTGAAGCTGTTGGAAAATTAAAGACCGTGGACTTGAAGTTATTTGATGTAGCAAGCACATTCTTTGGTTGAGAAGATAATCATCTGTATATAATTTGAAGTATTTATGAAAGCGGCAGACCAAAAATCTGCCGCTTGTAGTTTTACTTCTTAACCGTAAAAATTTTCCAATAGCAGTAGGAGATTAATGTAAAAATAGAAGTCCACGCTGCCACTAAAAAAATGATTCCTTCATTACTAAGTCCCATGATTACTCCTATTTAATTGCCATGCTTTTCTTACCATAAGTGCTAAACCTATATAAATACCAACTAGTAGTAATCTAGCTCCCCACACATAAGGTACATTCTCCGGCGGAGTATTTGATAAAAACAATATAGGTATAGCATCATTAATAAACCACCAAATCATAATTCCAAATAATACGACTGGAGTGACAAATTTCATTAAGTAGAAAAATACTCTTGGAATTTTGAGATCTCCGCCATCATTAATTTCAGCCCAAGCTTTTTCGGGTCCAAATACCCAGATAAATAAAACGGTTTCAATTAATGCAAAAACTACAAGTCCAAATGTACCGGCCCAATAATCCATTTCATCTAAGAATCCATATTTCAAGTAGAATACAACAAGATGAACAGCAAGGAAAACAACCATAGCTAAAGCACCCACAGCTTTTTTCCGAGAGAACTTAAATTCATCTTCGAGGAAGGCTATAAGTGGTTGACCCATTGCGACCGATGAAGTAATCCCTGCAAAGAATAATAATAGAAACCACATAAAACCGAAATATTGACCGAATGGAATTCTTTCAAATACAAGCGGAAGAGAAGCGAAGCCAATATCGAAAGCACCGCCGGTTGCCATTTGAACAGTTGCAGTAACACCAAAAAATGCAATAGCCGCAGGGATTGCTATTGAACCACCAAGAATAACTTCTGCAAATTCATTTGTTGCCGCTGTGGTTAATCCTGAAAGAGCTATATCATCTTTCGGTTTAAGATAACTTGCATAAGCATGGATAGTTCCCATACCAACAGAAAGAGTAAAAAATATTTGTCCTGCTGCCGCAAGCCAAATTTTTGGATCCCATAGTGCAGTAAAATCAGGATTCCAAATAAATCCAAAACCATTTGAAACCGAATTTTCGGGTATAGCAGGATTCGGAGTACCCAATGTTAATACTCTGATTGCAATAATAATTGCAAATAAGAATAATAATGGCATTGCAATTTTTGCTAATGTTTCAATCCCTTTAGAAATGCCTTTATATAGAACAAAGAAATTCACTGCTAAAGTAATTAATAAAAATATATATGCGACATAAATTCCATCAAAATGATTACCATCAATTCTTCCTTGGAAACTATAAAGAAAGCTCTTCATAGCATCAAAACTTTCTAAACCGAAGTATTCTTTAGTAAGTGAAAAGAAGCTAAAGCCGAGAGTCCATGATTCTATATATGCATAATAGATCATAATGACCAAGGACATAAATAATCCGAGAGTACCGAGATATTTAGCGGCTTTATTCTTCCATAAAAGATCGAACATACCGGGAGTACTGCCATGACGATGTTTGCCACCATATCTGCCGATGCCCCATTCGATCCACATGAGGGGAATACCTAGTACTAAAAAGAAGATAAAATACGGAATCATAAACGCACCGCCACCATTCTGTGCGGCTTGGACAGGGAAACGGAGGAAATTACCTAATCCTATTGCATTACCTGCTACAGCCAAAATCAAACCAAATCTACTGCCCCACTGCTCTCTTTCTTGAGTCTGGTTCTCCATTGATGCTCCAAAATTTGACACGGAAGTACAAATATCAGGTATATCTCTTTTAGTTGCAATAAATTATGAAATCTTTTTTGAATTTTATCCAATTATTTAATTTATTACTCTATTTATATATATTACATTTTAGATTATTCGGAAAAATGAATGACGAAAATAATATCAAAAATATATCTCTTAATAGTATTGATTATTACATTGTTTCCTTTAGGACTTATTAGCGCAGAAGTTGCTCCATTATATATTAGAGCTAATCAAATTGGATTTCTTCCTAATGATATAAAGAGTGCGGTGATCCTTACTAATGCAGACTTAACCGATGTACGTTTTACAATATTTAATATTACATCGGGTAAAGCTGCATATTCAGATTTAATTCAAAAAACTACTCAAGGTTATGGAAAGTTTAAGAATTTCTATGAAATACATTTCAGTGAATTAACCGCAGAGGGTGATTACTATATTGAAATAAAAAATACGAAGTCATATAATTTTAAAATTAGTCGATGGGTTTATTCTGATTTACCGCAATTGCTATTAGAATTTTTCAAAGTACAAAGATGTGGTTATACTGATCCTAGTCTTCACGAAGTATGCCATATAGCAGATGCCACTTCATTAATTGAAAATGGGATATCGATAAATAAAAAATTCGATGTAACCGGCGGATGGCATGATGCAGGGGATTACGTTAAATTTTTGAACACGACTGCGTTTTCAACTTATATGCTTTTGTTCGCTTATGATTATGCCCCGGAGAAATTTAGCTTTGATAGAAATAAAAACAATGTAGCTGATATACTTGAGGAAGCAAAAATAGGATTGGATTGGTTGCTTAGATGTAATTATGAAGATAAAAAATTAGTTACGCAGGTGCAGGATTTAAGAGACCATGATGTGGGTTGGAGAATGCCTGAAAAGGATGATCTTGCATTTGACAGACCTGCATTTATAGGGATGGGGAAGAATTTAATTGGGATTTATTCCGCAACCCTTGCGATAGGAGCAAAGATTTGGAAAAACGTTTTAAATTACCCGGAGTATTCTGATAAATGCCTGAAAACTTCTCAATTATTTTATTCCTTAGTTGCAAGGGCGCAGGATGTTGATAATTCAGGTACTGGAATGTACATCGATAAAAATTATGAAGGGAAACTCGCTTTAGCTGCAATTGAACTTTATGCTGTAACGAATAAAAAAGATTATTATAATGATGCTGTTAAATATGCAACTATTGCGGGTTCAGATTTTTGGTGGAGCTGGGGTAATATTAATTCTTTAGCACATTATAGACTCGCAAAATATGATATTAAATATGCTCAATATATTTTAAATAATTTAGTCGAGTTTAATCGGATAAAAAACAATGATCCGTTTGAAAAAGGCGTTGAAGCTACATGGGGAACAAATCTAACATTAGCCGGAATAGTGTTGCAAAATATTTTATATAAAAACCTGACGAAAGATAATCAATTCGATTCGTTAGCTACTTATCAAAGAGATTATTTAATCGGAAGAAATCCTTGGGGAATATCATTTATTGCCGGTAAAGGAACTGTCCATACTAGGCAATTTCATCATCAAATAAATTATATTAAAAAGAGCCTACCCGGTGGATTTTCTGCCGGACCAGCTGCTGAAGAGTTTCTGAAGAAATACAATATTCAATATGATAAACCGGATATATTAAATCAATTTCAATCGATGGAGTCTGTTTATAGAGACGATAGAATGGATTACATTACAAATGAACCAACAATATCCGGGAACGCCACTGCTATTTTTATTTTCGGTTTATTATAATTGTGTATCAAAAAGATACATTATCTTAGATTGTTAAAAGATTTAGCATCTTTTTTATAAAAACATTATTATATTGCAAGAAATCTATGGCATTATAATTGATTTAAATATTAAGATAATAATAAGGGTAAAACTATGTCAGGAGCGATAAGATTAATACCATCAGGTTTTTCGTTAATAGATAAGAACTGGGGTGGAATATATAGAGGTGGAAGTTATGTTGTCTTAGGACCTCGTAAATCAGGAAGAACATTACTTGGATTACAATTCGCATTAGAAGCAGCAAAGGGAGCAGAAGTTTGCGTTTTCTTTACTCTAATGCGACCAAAAGATTTAATGATTCAAGCGGCTTCGATAAATTTCGATATCCAGTCCTATATGAATCAGAATCTAATTATTGTTGTCCGTATTGCACCACCCACTGATATAGATGATTTATACAACCCTGATGATTATCTAGTGGAATATCTAAATGATATTATTACAGTTGTAAATCAATATCATCCCACAAGAATAATTTTTGATGAACTTACTCCATTCATTGGATTTAGAAATCTTGATTACTTAAAAGATGCCTTCCTGCATACATTAGAAACAATTGAAGAAAAAGATATAACGAGTTTATTTGTTATAGGAGAACCAGCTACTCAAAGAGCACAATCGATTGTTGATATTGTAACTAATTACGTAACTGCTGTAATACAATTAAAAAAGACGGATAAATCAGAAGACAGATATCACGGCGGGCAAGTCGTAATCACTCCAAACGTTGGTCACACCGAAGGACGTTTTACCACAACTTATCAAATAGTCCCTAATAAAGGGGTTACAGTAGAATTGGTACCTGAACTAAGAGAAACATCCGATTATACTTTTACACCAATTAATCAAAGAAGATTCGACCAAACTAAAATTGATTTACCATCAGAACCATACGCATTTTCAAATATTTATAACTATAATGATTTCTTGCTTATTTTGAATAATCAGATAGCATTATATAAGAGTACCGGACAGACTTTTAACTTAGTATCGTTCAAATTAGATCACTCAGCTCAGATGAAAGGTTTGGTTACCATTCAGCAATTACAAAATGCTGTTCGCTTATCAACAAATAAGAAGGATAAGATCTGTCTTATAGAGAATAAAGTAATTGTACTGCTTGTAAGAGGGAATACAAAGAGTGTAATGGACCTTACGGTATCATTCCAAAATAATTTACCGAATCAGGATATAAGGTATATAAATACTGTTTCTGAATTGATATCCATATTTAATTTGGAGGTTGATGATAAAGTAGAAAATGCAGAAAATATGATGGATCTTATTATTACAGCAGAAAACTCTGCAAGTGAAAATTATCTTCCTTTATCAAGATACAATAGTTAATGAAAAAAATAATTGTATTCCTTTTATTCATCTCATTCGGGATAAGTTTTGCCCAAGTGAGAATGGAGAATTTAAAACGTGCAGGATTGATACACATGCAAGCCGGACGATATGGCGAAGCAGTTGATCAATTCAATAAGTATATTTCCGCCAATCCGAGAGCGGCTGATGGATATAACCTACGAGCACTGTCTCTCCAAAATAGAAAAGATTTCGTAAATGCTATACTCGATTTCCGCAGAGCTATACGATTAGACACACAGAATGAAGAATACCAAAGGAATTTAGAAAAAGCAATTACGGAATGGCATGAGATTCTACGAAATAAAATTGTTGGTCATAAAAGAGATATAGCAATTAATCCAAACGATCCATTTTCATATTTAGAAATCGGTAAATCATATCGATGGTTAGAGGAATGGAAAGATGCTGAAATTTGGTATGATGAGTATTTAAAAAGAGATGATGATGCTTCCCCGGATGAAATTATTAGATATACTGAGATACTTGCAAAAAATGGTTCAATCGTAAAAGGGGAGAAAATTCTTAAAAAATTCGTAGAACGTTATCCTGAAGATTGGCGACTTTGGAGCCGTTATGGTTATTTCACTCTGTGGCTTGGAAAATATAAAATAGCCGAAGATGCATTTACAAAATCTTTGGGTTTTAAACCTTTTTTCAAGGAAGCTCAAGATGGCTTAGACATTGCTAAACAACAAGGATATTTAACCCAATTCCAGCCAAGATCATACGAAAAAGTTTATCCAATCGATAGATTTTATTCCTTACTAAAAAGAACCCCTGGTAATAATAGTATTCGTTATGACTTAGTAAGAGAATTAATAAAAGAAAATCGTTATGAAGAAGCTTATCAGCAGCTAAAAATTATAGAAAGAACTGATGTTTCAAATGAATCTTTTACAAAATTAATGGAAGAAGTTTCTACTTATCGGGATAGCACTAATGAAAATACTGTAGAAAATTTAACTTCCAAATTAAGAGAAAATCCTAACGATAAAGAAACGGTTGCAAAATTAGCTAAAACATATAGTGATTTGTTATACTATGATAGTGCAATAGAGATATTAAATGAATATCTAAAGAATGTACCGGAAGATCAAGACCTAGATTTGAGATTTAAGTATGCTCAATATTCAGCATGGAATTATCGCTGGAGTGATGCAACAAATCAAATTAATAAACTCCTTGAATACGATCCGAATAATTTAGAGTATCAGTTATTGGCTGGACAAGTTGGAGTGTGGACAGTTCAGGACATAGAACAATCTGAAAGATATTTACTTAATGTTTATAATACTACGCCTAAAGACTCGAGAGTAACGCTTTCATTAGCCTCATTATATATCTTGAAAAAAGATTTTCCTGAAGCAAAAAAATATTTGGATATAACGAGAAATTTAGATGACAAAAATCCTGAAATTGAAGCTGTGCAAAATAATTATGATTTGCAGCTCTCTGCGTTTAATGAAGAAGAATTATTAAAATTCAGAATTGCCGCTTATCAGAAAGCAATTGATGGCAATTGCTCTGATGCATTATCGGATTATAGAGATTACTTAAGTAAAAGAACTAATCCTACAATTGACGAATTAACGGAGTTCGCATATATTAATTCATGTGCTGGTAATTATGGCGAAGCTGCAGATCTTTATACTAAAATATTGGATCAAGGCTATAATTATGATATGGCATCTGCACGAGCAAGAAATATGTTTTGGAATGGTGATACTTTAGCTGCTTTACCTGAATTTGAAAGTTTAGCAATTCTTGAACCGGAAGATAAAGAGACTAAACTTTATTTAGCAGATAGTTATTTCGGCACAGATCAGCTTTACAGGGCGGATAGCCTTTATAATTATTTGATAAGTGATACAACGGATGAAAAGTATATAAACGATATAAATTATAGACGAATATTCTTAGGTGATAAATTCGTTCAAGCAAAAGAATTTGGTGATGCAGAGGATATTTACGATGATGTTCTCGATATTACTGCTGATACGGCTCAAGTATCAATGGTTAGGCAGCGTATGGAATGGCTTCCTCCTTCAGGGTTCAGTAAGGGCATCACTTCGTTAGGATATTACTTAGCTTATCTTCTTCCAACAAATATCGGACTTTCTCCATTTAGTAATATTTTTAAGGATAATCAGGAACTGTTATTTTATAATTATGGATTAAGCTTGGATGCCGGATTTGTAAATTTTCTTTCTTTAGGGTTTAATTGGACTCGTTCTCGTTTGGAAAATAGTAATTATCACAATGATTTTACTTCGTTTAAAGGAAGAGCTTCAATTTTCTTTTCAAAATATTTTTCTGCTTCAGCGTCATATGGACCTTTGAATATTCGTGGTGAAGCTACTAAAAATATTGGTGATTTTTTGATTAAGTATGAAGTTCCTGATCAGACTACTATTAGCGGTTATTATGAGAATACTGATACAAGATTATTATTATATTCTCCATTTTTAGTTGGTACACGATCAAAGACAGAAATGTATAGGCTTTCCGTACAGCATATTTATAGAGATTTATTAAAGATTTATGGATATTATTCATATTATTTTATTTCTGATAAGAATGAAGGTAATGACTTATTATTTAGAATTGGAAGACGATTTTTAGTCAATGGTTACTTTGGCTACGAATTTAATTATATAGATTTTGCCTTTATATCACCATTATATTATTCACCTCAACGGTTTTCTTCACATAGTATCTGGGGTGAAGGAAGTTATAAACCAATTGACAATATGGAATTGGTGGGATTTGCAAAGATTGGTTATGTGCCGTCAGTAGATTTTATTATTGGGGAAGTATCCGGTGAGTTCCGATATAAACCGTGGGACTTTCTTTCTGTATTTGGTAAAATTACTTATTCACAGTCGTATAGATACGATGGAAGTTACAAATCATTATCGGGTAGTCTTTCTGCTTATATAGGAATATTTTAAGAATTATAGTCCCTTATAGTGTTTTGTTAGTAATGAACTTTAAGGGATTCTTTTAACTTATTTTCTTGCAATAAGTTAAAAAAGATTTTATATTTATTTATAATTTGCGGTTAAATTGTCTCTTTCGATTATAGCTGTCTCATATTGATATTATAACTTGTTGTACCATTTGAATATTTGTTAAAAACGAACTTATTTTAGTGGCACGTTAATTGTGTATTCTCTTTATTAAAAGAATTTAGAAATGGACAAAAAAAATAAAAATACAAAATATCAGATAGCTTTAGATAATAGGGAATTAAAACCTCCTAAAAAAGATAAAGCTCATGAAATGTTAAGAATGATTCTTATTTCAGGAGTATTATCTGTAATATTCATACTTGTCATCGTTTTTACACTTCCTTTAACAATTCTTACTGTGAAAGGGCTATTTGTTTATGCCTCGATCGTTTCCTTTGTGATATTCCTTTTCATATTGCTAATAAAATATTTCACTACAATGTTTATGGCCTATTTCTATTTAACAAAATATTCAGTTCAAAAAATAGATTCTTACACACCATTTGTTTCTATCTTAGTACCCGTGTTTAATGAAGAAAAAGTTGTAAGAATGTCCGTAGAATCACTTTTAGAAATGAATTATCCAAATTATGAAATAATTATTATCAATGATGGTTCAAAAGATAAGACAGCGCAAGTGGCAGAAACATTAGTCGGTTATCATAAAGGGAAAAATTCCTTAGTAAAAGTTTCATTAATAAATAAAGCAAATGGCGGCAAAGCAAAGGCATTAAATGCCGGTATCCAATATTCAGAGGCTAATTTTGTTTTATGTATGGATGGAGATTCGCAGTTGCATCCAAATTCATTAAAGATGGCTTTAAGACATTTCGTTGACCCATCGGTTGGAGCTGTTGCCGGAAACGTAAAGATCGAAAATAGAAAAAAAATGTTAACTGACTTGCAGGCACTTGAATATATTGAAGGTCTTAATATGGCAAGAAGTGCTCAAGGTTTTCTCAAGATGGTAAATATAATTCCGGGACCAATTGGTGTATTTAGAAAAACAGCTTTAAAGGATGCCGGTTTCTATTCAAGCGATACATTCGCTGAAGATTGTGACGTTACATTGAAAATATTGGCTAAAGGGTGGAAAATTATTTATGAGCCTTTGGCAATAGCTTATACTGAAGCACCTGTGAAATTACATCAATTATTAAAACAACGTTATAGATGGACCCGTGGTATCTTACAGGCAATAAGAAAACATAAAAATCATCTTTATAATCCTACACTGAATTTTAATAATACTATTATCTTATGGTCGATGTTTTATGAAGGTCTTTTCTGGCCTGCTATGAATATTTTTGTTAATCTATTCTTTATTATTGTTGCTCTTTTATATGGTATGTCGAGTATTCTATTTCTGTGGTGGGTTGGTATTGCTGTGCTTGATATAATGGCTGCGGTATATTGTATAGCTGTTGAAAAAGAAGAGTTTAGATTAGTACCTTATGCGATTATCTATAGAATGGTTTTCATTCTTGTAATCGACATCACCAAATTTATGGCTACGATTGAAGAATTTCTCGGTTTTAAGATGACTTGGGGAAAATTAGAAAGAACCGGTATGTCGCCATCGACAGCGTCTGCGGAAGCAAAAAAATAATTTAAGAATCTAAGGGGTTATTATGGAATTAATACCGATTTTATCACTCATCATCTTAGTCGCTACTATATCTACTTTTATATTAGCGGTTGGTGCATATATACTCTATAAAGTAAGAGAAAGGCGCGGATTAACGGCAGATGCGCCACAGCCAGCAGTTATTCAGGGGGAATTAATCACTCCAATGGGATTAACCTCAGAAAGTTATCAAGAGGAAATTAGAAGAACTTTTGCTGATGAAGGTTACGCAGCAAGAGAAACACGCGAAACAAGAGGTAGACAAGCACCGGTTTATAATCAAGTTCCTCCTTCGCAGCAGGCACCTGAATTACGTCCTACTTTTGTGAGTACTTCAGAACAGCAATACTATCAGAAACCTTCGAGAGCTTCAAGTACTTCTGAGGGTGAAAAATATGTTCCTAAGAAAAAATTCCAGCGTTATACATCTGAAGGTTATGTGGATTCACAGAAAAAAGAAAAAACTAATGAAGATAAATTAAGATGGCGTTAGGCGAAACAAAAGGACTTCGAGTTAATTACTTGATTATATTTTTATCAGGACTTGTCCTGTTAATAGTGGGTATATTAATTTTTCTTTTAGTCATTCGTAATATCTATGGTAAATACGAAGTGGATGAGATCATCCCCTCTAAAAAGAATTTAGAAGTTCTTTATAAGGAAAAGCAATATAAAGTTGCTATTCTTTATTCCAAATACACCGAAAGGATGCTTGATCCGGGCAGCACATGGCTTCAAGATAACGTGGATACTTGGAAAAAGTTCGTTTCAAATGCTAAATACAAATACGATATTATTTATGATAGTGATATTGAAGTTGGGAATTTTATGGAATATAAAATTCTCGTTCTCCCTGGCACAAAATCACTAAGCGATAAACAATTAATAAAAATTAAAAAATATATTGAAAATGGAGGAAGTCTATTTGTAACGGGAGGACCTGCCACATTTTCTGATGAAGGGAAATGGAGAGGATGGGACTTCTTCACTGAAATATTCGGAATTAAGTTTAATAAAGAGATAAAACCGGAAGAAACTTTTAAGATACATACGTTAAGAGGAAATTTACCAATTACGGCAGGGATTCCAAGCGGTTATACATTAAAAATAGCTACTTGGGATAGACCGATATATGCGGAAGTATTAGAACCAAGAACTGTGCAAGTTAGTTTCTGGTTCGATTTTAGAAAGGAAGCAGGTTTAGTGCGGGAACAGATTAATCGAAGTGCAGGAATAGCTTACGGCAGTTATGGCAAGGGTAGATTTGTATGGTATGGTTTTGAAATTAATTCGGTGCTAGGTATCCAAAAAGATTTTATCTTTTTCGAACGTTTATTTAATAACTCATTAAACTGGTTAACTTATAATCCAACGGCTTACGTGAAAGATTGGCCATCACCTTATGAATCAGCTGCTATATTTATTCCTACTTTAGGAAATGAGATTTATAATATTAATAATATTTTACCATTAATAAGAAAGAAAGATTTACCTGCGACTTTCTTTGTATCCCCTGAAGATGCAGCAGAAAATAAAGGTCTAATTAAAAACCTTAGTAGAGTTGGAAGTATTGGAACAATAACAGATATTGGATTTATTTCATCTCCTGAAGATACGGTTAATAGTCTTTTCTCAAAAGAGATTCAAGAACAGACAATTATGATAACCAGAGATTCTTTGAATAAAGCTACGGGTTCAGATATTAAGGCTATTATGCCCCTCTATGGTTATTACGATGATAACACTGTACAAGTATTAACTCAAAATGGATTTGATTTCTTGGTAACGGATTCACTTACTGATAGGTCTGTTCCTGAAGTGAAAATAATGGATGGAAAGCCCATTATGGTAATTACAAAAACAGCACGCGATGACATTGATATTGTAAAAAATTATGGTTTGACTGATCCTAAGTTTCAGCAATATACTTATGAAGAAGATATAGATCGTGTTCAATTTGAGGGTGGGCTTTATGTTTTAAAGGTCCATACTGAATACCAATTGCAACCACAATATGTTGGTGTACTTCAAGAAATTCTAAAATACTTAAAGAAAAAAAATATTTGGATTACTTCTCTAGAGGACTTAAAAGCTTGGTGGTTAAGACGTAATGTTGTTGAAGTTCGATATGAAACTAGAAGCAAGCGTAGAATTGCTGTGGAATTAAATAATCCATCTGATAAAGTAAGCAAAGATGTGGTTATTGAGGTTCATGTAAATAAAAAGATAAAAAATGTTGAAGTTTCGGCTGATATAATTAACACAAAAATTCCGAAGTTTGAATTGAAGGATGAAGGACAAACAATATTCTTTTACTTGGATAGGATGGAACCACATGAAACAAGAGCACTTCTCGTAGATTTCGATAATGCATAATTGTCAGAATCAAACCAATCGAAATTCTTTTAGAATTTATATATTGTTTTTATAATATATTATTTTTCTCATTAGCAAGCAGATATATGAAAAAAGTATTAATTGCAATATTCCTAAGCGTCATTATTATTGGTTGTGTGGAAACTATAACCGATAATACAGCTAATTCTTCATCGGCACCTACAATTGAACTAAAAAAACCGATTACCAATGATACCGTAGTGGTTGGTAAAAACAAGATTGAATATACTGCAACAGATGGTGCAAATGGCGGTGGCCTAACACATTATGAAATATTTTTAAATGATGAATTTGTACAAAAAGTAACACAGAATACTGATGGTACTAATCCTAATCTTTTCTTAAATGTGGATTCTACTTCGCTTTTTAAAAGAATTAAATATTATGTGATTGTTTATAACAAAGCGGGAAAGCTGAAAGTTAGTAAAGTTCAGGAAAATATTTTTGTTAAAGAATCTCCTCCTAAAGCTCCTGGTAATTTGGTTCTAACAAGAATAAATGATTATGCAATAAATCTTTTATGGGACGATAGTTCAAGTAACGAGACAAATTATGAAGTTTGGCGGAAGGATGGTTTAGCAGGTAATTATAGAATTGTAAAAACACTTCCCCAAAATACAATTAGTACAAATGATGAAGGATTATCGGCATATATTGATTACTCATATAAAGTAAGAGCGACAAATAATTCCGGTGCATCAGCCTTTAGCAACGAAGTCTCGACATCAAGTGTTCCGGGAGGTATTTGGAATTTACAAGCCGAAGCTATTGGTGCTTCAGCGATAAGATTGACGTGGAATGATTTTGTACCAAATGAATTAGGTTTCATTATTGAGAGACAAAATACCTTAGGGCAGTGGTCGCGACTTTCACCTAATGCACCTCCAAACACTACTGAATATTTTGATAATTCTGTTCAGCCATCAATAACTTATAAATATCGAATTGCATATTATACTTCATCGGGTGTAAGTGGTTATTCAAATGAAATATCTGTATCTACTTTTTATACTGATGTGCCTAATCCGAAAGACCTCATTGTAAGTTATAATGCACAGACATTTACAACCATTTTAAAATGGTCTGATATTACAACATTGGAAAGAGGTGTTTCAATAGAGAGAAAATCTGAAATCGATGGCGTATTCAAAGTAATTGGTTCTACTACTTACGATGTTACTCAATTTACAGATAATACAATAGAGAAAGGGAAAACATATTATTATAGAATTAGGTATATTTTAACAGATAGAACATTCTCGCAATATTCAAATACAGCACAAATACCAATACCAAATTAAAAATTATGGCTAAGAACGAAACACATAGAGCATTTGAGTTAAAAGAAACAGAAGAATTAATTTTAATTCTGGATAGGAAAGGTGCATTAATAGCACAGAATAAGAATGCAAGAGAATTACTAGGTTTATCTGTACTTAGTTCATTCTTCGGCTCTAAACAGTTTCTTGGGAATAAAAATGTAAATAAGATTGAAGAATCTTTTTTTGCTTCCTTAGAAACTGACTCCGAAATTAAATTTGAGACAAAAATCGGTGATGGTATTTATGAATTTTCATTTAATCAAATGAAAAGCGAAAACAATGCATATATAAGTGTTAAGATCAAGAGGGCAGAATCATTAGTTACAAAAGAATTTGATGTAAAAAAAATTATAATCCCACAAAATGAAATAAATAGTTTTATAAATAATCCTCCTATTAAAAAAATAATTGATCGCATTAAAAGCGTTTATCCTTTTTCTTTTATTGAAAGGAAAAAGATAGAAAAAGATGCTAATCAACTAAGTTCTATTTTTATAATTAGGGATATTGAAGGGCAGTTATTAATTACCAACAACTATTTTTGGGATTTAATAAACGATAATTCTTCAAAAAATAAATTACCGGTTGAAAACATTGACTTGCCTGAAATCTTTTTAGACACTTTTAATTATTGTGAAAAAGTAATTAATAATTCAAAAACAATGGTACTGATAGATTGCATTGCAATTCCCGTTTTCAGAGAAAACGATTTCGATCAGCAATTAATGGTATTTCCAATTCTAGATATCGAAGAAAATGTACTTGCTTATATTTATGTATCCATTGGTAAAAATGAAACTGAAAATTCAGATAAATCCAAATCGGCAGAATATATCAGAAATTTAACTGTTCCAATTGTTTTTATTGATGAAGATGATTCGATAATAAATACTTCAATTGAGTTTGATCGATTATTTGAGCTTAATCTGAGTAGAAAAATTAGAGGACAAAGTATTTTTGAAATATTTAATGCACCAATATTAAATGGAATTGCAGAATATAAAAAAATTGGAAATTATAATAGTGAACGAATAATTGAATATAGTTTTTCAGGTAGAAATAATTACGTCTTAGAAGCCAAAATAGTAGGTGTTTTAGATTATGAAAATAAACCTGATGGCATTCAGATATTATTTTCAAAAAAAGATAATGAATTACAAAAATTAGAAAAAAAGGCTAAATATTCTGATTTAATAATTAAAAATAACCCTGAACCAATTTTTGTGTATGATTTAGAAAATCTAAAGTTTAGAGAAGTTAGTGATGCAGCATTAAGACTATATGGTTATAATAGAACTGATTTTCTAAATCTTGATTTAACTGACCTATATTCTCCCGAAGATATTCAAACACTATTAAGCGAAAAGGATAAGAAACCTGATTCAAACAAATTTAGAGGACCTTATCGGCAGAAAAGAAAAGATAATAGTATTGTATTTGTAGAAATGAGTTCAGCAGAAATAGAATTAAATGGTAACAAAACTCATCTTAATATAATTCGAGATATAACAGAAACGATTCAACTAACAAAAAAGAACACCATTTATAAAGCACTTTATGAAAACTGTAATGACCTTCTGTTAGTTACTGATAGCGATGGATTCATAATAACTGCAAATGAATTAGTTACAAAAAAGTTAGGTTATTCGAAGAAAGATTTAGAGAAAAGACCTTTCTTAAGTCTTGTTGGAGATTCTGAACGTGCCAGGGTGAACAAAGATATATTTTATGCTAATATAACTCGAACAACTCATATCGATATCTCTTTAAAGAAAAACAACGGTGATTTAACACAGGCAAATATTATAGTTACTCCGATTTTCGACTATAAAAACGATCTAGAATCTTTTAGCATTATCATACGTTTAGAAGGAATAGCTTCAACCGATATTGCATCCGAAGACTCTTCATCCAAAAGAATTGATGCACCTTTTCTTTCAAATGTTTTCCATGAGATTCTAACCCCAATAAATGTTATTATTGGATTTGTTCAAGAGATAAACGAAAGCATAGAAACTCCTTCTGATGAACAGAAAGAAGCAGTGGATATAATTAAACAAAACCAAAAAATATTATTAGATATAATGGATAATGCAGTTGAATATTCACGTATTATTCAGAAAAACACAAAAATAAAACCGGAAGAGATAAGTTTTACAGAGATATTTAATGAAGTAGAAAATCAAAATAGTAAAATTATAAAGACAAAAGGGACTTCAATAAAGTATAATTCTTTCCCGGAGACAATTAGATTAGAAACAGATAAATCAAAATTAATCTCGTTTTTATCTTTACTATTAAATTTTACAATTCAGATATCACGTGAATCATCTATCTATTTCTCCATAAATGATTTTGATAAAAATTACTGTTCTATTGGGTTAATGGATACGAAGTCGGGAATTACTCAATTATTACTTAAAGCAATTAAAGAAATATTATTGGATGATGAAAATAGTATAAGGAAGAATTATGGTTTATCCAGATTCTCTGTTAAGCTTTTTACTCAGTTGATAGAAGTACTTTCAATCAAAACCGAAGTATTAGAAAAAAAATCAGATTCAAATGAATTTCTTTTTCTATTTCCAATCAAATTCAAAGAAACTACTCGGACAGATATCAGTAAGGATGTCAATGCACCTATACCTGAATCTATTCCAACATCGACTAAGCAAGATGAAATGCCAAAAGCGAAAACTATTGAACGGATGGAAGAAAAAGTAACAGAAGTAAAAAACATCGATTTAACTAAATTGTCATGTCTTTATCTAGAAGATCAAGTTGATTCACAGATTCTATTCAAAGTGCAATTAAAAGATCTAAAGAGTGTAGAATTTGCAGATAGTTTTGAATCGGCATTGCCATTATTGAAAACCAAAAAGTTTGATTTCATAATGATGGATATCAATTTGAAAGGGGAATATAACGGTCTTGATGCTCTTCGAATAATTCAAAAGATGCCCGGATATTCAAATACACCGATTATAGCTTCCACTGCCTATTTATTACCCGGGGATAAAGAAAATTTTATTGCAGCAGGATTTAAGGATTTTATACCAAAACCACTTATGAGAGAAAAAATCTTGACGATACTTAGGAAGATATTCGGTTAAATTTATTGTAAGATAATTTTTCTTGACAGAAACCCTCCATTTTCTTAATTTACCATACAAATGTATGGTAAATTAAAGATGTCAATAGAACTAACTAAAATTCAGAAAGATATATTAGATTTTATAATTGAGAAGAGGTCTAATAATTCCATTCCACCCACATTATCAGAGATATCAGAGCAATTCGGATATAAAAACCGATCGACAGTTCAACAACATATATTAGCTTTGGAAAAGAAAGGTTATCTCAAAAAGACTCCCAATAAATCTAGGTACTTAGAGCCGGTATTAGAAGATAAGATTTTTGTGCCACGCCCGGTACTTGGTGAAGTTGCTGCCGGTAATCCTTTAGTAATCTATCCGGATTCCATTGATTCAGTGGAACTCCCTTCATTCGTTAAAATTGCTGCTACATCTTTTTTATTACGTGTAAAAGGGGACAGCTTGAAGGATGCTTATATTTTTAATGGTGATTTAGTAATCGTAAATACTGCAGTCCCGATTAAGAATGGTGCTTTTGTTGTGGCAGTCTTAGATGATACAGCAGTTATCAAAAGGTATATAAAATTGGGAGACGAGATTGAACTTCGCTCCGAGAACAAAGAATTTAAAACTATAAAGCTTAATTGCAATTATGAAGGATTAAGATTAATCGGTGTTGCAGTCGGCATTTATAGAATTATGGATAGTAATTAAGAGAGGTAATTATGAACGAGTTATTTAAGAATTACTACAATTCACCCATCGGTTTAATAGGGATAACTGCTACCGAGACTAGCATAAAGGAAGTATCGTTTATCGATTCTGAATTTAAGATTAGTACAAATTCGTGTCATTTAGCGGATGAATGTTATAAGCAATTAGACGAATACTTCAAAGGAGCGAGGAGAGAATTTAATCTTCCGCTTATGCCTGAGGGGACAGATTTTCAGAAAAAAGTATGGGATGAGTTATTAAAGATTCCCTTTGGCGAGACTCTTTCTTACCTTAATCAGGCAATCAATATTGGTGATAAAAAAGCAATTCGAGCTGTGGCAAATGCAAACGGACAGAATAAGATTTCGATAATTATACCGTGCCACCGAGTAATTGGGACGGACGGCAGTTTAACGGGCTACGCAGGTGGTCTATGGCGTAAGAAATGGCTTCTGGAGCACGAGGACAACCTGTTAGGAAAAGAGAAGCAGCTCAATTTCTTCGGTGAGGAGAATGCCTGAAATTTTTGTCGGCACAGCCGGCTGGTCGTATGATGATTGGAAAGGAGTTTTTTATCCTTCGGCTCAATCAAAAAGTTTCGATTGGCTTACCTTTTATTCACAATATTTCAATGTCGTGGAAGTAAATTCCACTTATTACGCATATCCTAATCGAAAAGTTATAGAAGGGTGGGTAAGAAAGACGGA
This sequence comes from Melioribacteraceae bacterium, assembly GCA_023230485.1. GTDB lineage: Bacteria > Bacteroidota > Ignavibacteria > Ignavibacteriales > Melioribacteraceae > BRH-c32. Next base: position 4,915 of record JALNXG010000010.1, on the reverse strand, counting down.
GGAGTTAGAATATTTTAGATTTATTATAAAATTGAATCATGACTTTACTCATAGGAAAAGCTACTCGGAAGAAGAAATTTTATCATTCAGGTGGATACTTGATACACTAAATAAGAATAATCGCTTGGCTGGAGTCTTAATTCAATTCCCTTATTCATTCAATGAATCTACTATACATATAGAGTACTTGAGCAATTTACTTGAAGTGTTCGAACAATATGACATTTTTCTTGAATTTCGCCATAATTCATGGCAAAAAGATGAAATAATGGAATTTGCAAAGGGAAAAGGAATTACAATATGTACAATTGATCAGCCGATTATTGGTGCGGCAATTTCATTTGAACCGATTATAACCTCAGAAAATTATTATTTAAGACTACATGGAAGGAATACGAACGAATGGAAAAATTCTATTAGGAGTTTCGGAACTGAAATAACTTATACCGAGCAAAGTGCTCGATATAATTATCTCTATTCGCCGGCAGAATTAATTGAAATCGAGATGAAGAGCAGAGAAATTTTTGATAAAGTGAAAAGAGTATTTGTAATATTGAATAATCACCCCAATGGAGGCGCAACAGTCAATGCTTTTCAATTTCTTCACTTGTTAAAAGATCGAACAAAAATTGCAATTCCATCTACAACGATAGAAGCTTATCCACGATTAAAAAAGATCGCACTCGATCAGAAAGACTAAAGATGCTCCCGCTTCATATACATTCCAACTACTCAATTTTAGAAAGCGTGCTCCCGATTGAAAAGATAATTGAGCATGCACTTGCAAACGGAAGCAGTTACTCGGTTCTCACAGATACAAACGGAATGTATGGTCTAATAAAGTTTTATAAGGAATCTCTCGCAGTGGGACTTAAACCGATTATAGGCACGTATATTACCGATCCCGTAAATGCTGGAATTAATACAATCCTAATTCCCCGAACTAATGTCGGCTATGCCGGGATGTGTAAGATAATCACTTCACGAAAGCTCAATGAAGAATTTTCATTACTGAATCTTTCTTCCCAAAACTTAAAAGATATTTTTTGTATTTCTTCTTCAATTGAGGTGCTAGAGAAATACTCAAAGATGAATGAGGTAGCTAATAATGTTTTCGCAGAGTTAATATTTATTCCGAGTCAATTAAAAAAGACCAATTATTTGCTGAAGTATGCAAGAGAAAACAAGATCCAAGTAATAGCATCACACCCCGCATATATGCAAAGTAAAGATGATTTTATGCTACATAAGGTGGTTACATCAATAAGGGAGAAGGGCACGTTAAAAAATATATCCGAAGGAAAAACGGTAGATGAGAACTATCATTTACTTACATCAGAAGAATTTATATCGAAATTTAAGGTTATTCCCGAATCGCTCGAAAGTATAAAACATATCGTAGAGCATGTAAATATCTATTTAGGTTTGGGAGAGAATAAGTTTGTTGATGGTGAAAGCGGACTTCAATCTGTTCATCACCAAGAATTAACGAATATCGTAAAAACAAATTTAAAAAGGATCTACAAAGTTTATGACGGAGCTGTAAGAGATCGAGTAAATAAAGAATTAGATGTAATCGATAAACTATGTCTCTCGAAATATTTTTTAGTTATTTGGGATGTAGTTCAGGAAGCAATGAGAAGGGGAATGATGATGATTGGTCGCGGTTCGGCAGCTAATAGTATAGTTTGCTATGGGCTCGGATTCTCGCAGGTCGATCCGCTAAAATATGATTTTTATTTCGAGCGATTTTTGAATTTTGCTCGTAAATCGCCCCCAGATGTAGATTTAGATTTCTCATGGAAAGAGAGGGATGAGATAGTAAAATATGTTTATGAAAAGCACGGATATGATAAAGTAGCAATGATTTCTACGACTGTTACATTCAGAGCAAGGTCTGCCTTTAGAGAGACGGCGAAGGTATTCGGTATTCCCGATTCAGAAATATCGAAATTTAGTAAGTTTATTCCTTGGACGAGTGCTCAAAATCTTCCCGATATAGCCGAGAAATTTCCTGAAACACGTTCATTGAAATTTGATTCCGAGCCTTGGAAAACTATCGTAAAATTAGCGGCTCGATTAGCTGGATTTCCGCGTCATATTAGTATTCATCCGAGCGGGTTGGTAATTAGTCCGAAACCGCTTACTAATTATGTTGCACTCCAATACGCAAAAAATAAAGGATTGGGATTAATCATTACACAGCCCGATATGTATGGAGTGGAGGATATCGGTTTAATGAAGCTCGATCTTCTTAGCCAGCGTTCGCTCGGAGTATTGAGAGACACGATAAATGATATTGCGGAGGAAGTGGAGGAAAGGAGTTCTCTTGGCGGAGAATCCATAATCAAGTCAATAAATGATATACCAAACAAACCTCCTATATATGGGATTAATGGAAATCAAATCGCATAAGCACGTCTGAGTTTTTCTCTATCGAGCTTGGCGGCGAGAGCAAATTCCTCTTCGGATACTTTTTCCACATCACCGAAATAATTATTCTCGGAGCTGTCTTTGCGTGTAACCGAAGGTGTCTCCATACTCGAAAGTAGCCTTAGTTTTTGCACAATTATATTATTTCCGTTTTCTAAATCGGCTTTTCCTTCGAGGAGATATGGTCCTGTTGAGATCGTTTGCTCGGCATAGATATTATATGTTTTCGGAAAAAAGATTGCTTCGAAAGTACCCGAGAGGTCTTCGAGTGATAGAAATTTCATAATCTCGCCGTTCTTAGTTTTTATCCTTTTAGAAGCCATATACCAGCCGATCATTTTAATCCTTTTTCCTTTATGGTTTTTTAGATCGGCAGACCTTACTATATCGGGAGCGGATAGGGCATTATGAAAAAAATGAAGAGGGTGGCGGCTAACCATATACCCAAAAATTTCATATTCGATTGAGCATATCTCTTCTATCGAATACTGGGTGCTTGTTTTTATCTCCTCTTCGAGCTTAAAGCTCTCGTTCATAAATAGGTCATTATAATTATTATCTAAAATTTTTCTTTTATTGTAATAGATATCGATTAAGCGCATTAATGTGGGACGCGTTTCTTTGAACGAGTCCAGGGCTCCGCATGCGATAAGTTTTTTTGTGTGTTCGTAACCGAGACCCGTTCGCACTATAAAATCGGCTAAGGAGACAAATTTACCATTGGCATTTCTTTCTCGTACAATCTTGAGTGCAAACGCACTATCAAAACCTTTGATAGCAAGGAAACCAAGTCTGATGCTATTACGGGAAGCTTTATATTCCCATTGGCTTTCATTGATTGAAGGGAGAAGGATTTTGATACCCATTCTTTTTGATTCGTTTATATAGACTTCGGCGGAATAATACCCACCCCCATTATTAAGGACATTTGCCATAAATTGGGGAGGATAGTGGGTCTTTAGGAATGCGACTTGAAACGAAAGTAGGGCAAACGATGCGCTATGAGCTTTACAAAAGGCATATCCGGCGAAGGAATCGATCTGATCCCAGAGTGCTTGGGCAGTCTCTTTACTATAGCCACGCGCATCACAGCATTGGAAGAAACGATTAATAAGTTGCTGCATTGCCGAATGGGAGCGCATTTTACCGCTCATTGCTCGGCGAAGCAGATCGGCTTCTTCTAATGACATACCAACTACATGATGAACTACTTTGATTACGTCCTCTTGATAGATCATTACTCCATAAGTCTCACCTAGGAACTCCTCCATTTCAGGGATTAGATATTTCCGTTTAGCGGGTTGTTTATGGCGGTCTATAAATTCCTGCATCATACCGCTTTCCGCCACTCCGGGTCGGATTACGGAGCTTGCGGCGGTGAGCATCTCGAATGTATCGCAATTAAGCCGCTTTAGTAATGAGCGCATTCCGGGGGACTCGATATAAAAACAGCCGATAGTATCGCCCCGGCGCATCAATTGACGTGTAGCTTCATCATTAAAGAGAAGTTCATAATCATAAATATCGAAACCGACTTTATCGAAGTTGCCCCTAAAATGTGTATGCAATTTTATTATATTAGCGGGATTACTGCCGGGCAGGCGGTAATCTTGCATATCGATTATTGATTCGTTCTGTTTGATATTGTCTTTAGATTTAAGCATATTTAGATAGTAAACATTTGTACACTATATTAACTTTTTGGGAAAGAAAATGCAAGTTAATTTTTGAGGAATTATGAAAACAATATTTCATCTTGATTTAGATGCTTTCTTTGTATCGGTCGAAAGGGTATTAGACCCCTCTTTGGAAGGGAAGCCGGTAATAGTAGGAGGTGATCCCAATAGTAGAGGTGTAGTAGCAGCCTGTTCTTACGAAGCCCGAAAGTATGGTCTTCATTCTGGAATGCCGATAAAAACAGCATATAAACTCTGTCCGCATGGTATTTATCTGCATGGCAGTCATAAAGAGTATGTCCGCTTTTCTAAAAATGTAAAAGCAGTACTCGAAAACTATTCACCGATGATAGAACAGACCTCAATAGATGAATTTTTTATGGATTTTACGGGATGTGAATATATCTATGGTTCGCTTTTTATGTTCGCCTCCAAATTGCAAAAGGAAATTTGGGATAAACTTTCGCTCCCTTGTTCGATAGGAATTGGTAGTAACAAAAATGTAGCAAAAATTGGCTCTGATTGTATGAAACCGAAAGGGATTACTTATATAATTCATGGATATGAGAAGGAATTTCTTGCTCCAATGCCTATTTCGGTTATTCCCGGAGTAGGAAAAGTAACTCAAAAGACGCTCAATTCAAAAGGGTTTTATATCATTTCTGACATACAAAACAGTCCATCGGATTATTTTGCGCTCCTTTTTGGTAAGCATGGCATCTCGCTTTGGAATAGAGCTAATGGAGAGGGGAGTGATTTACTTACTCTTTCACATCAAAGAAAAAGCATATCAAAAGAAACAACTT